>JANNKG010000161.1:0-1732 GCA_031396185.1 Burkholderiales bacterium
CCCATCAACGCCAAGATGACCGAGCCGATCGAGAAGGTCGCCCCGGGCGTGATCGCGCGCAAGTCCGTGTCGCAGCCGGTGCAGACCGGCCTCAAGTCGATCGATGCGATGGTGCCGGTGGGCCGCGGGCAGCGCGAGCTCATCATCGGCGACCGCCAGACCGGCAAGACCGCGGTGGCGATCGACACGATCATCAACCAGAAGGGCAAGGATCTTTTCTGCGTCTACGTGGCGGTGGGCCAGAAGGCCTCGACCATCGTCAACGTGGTGCGCAAGCTCGAAGAGTCAGGCGCGATGGCCTACACCATCGTGGTCGCGGCCACCGCCGCCGATCCCGCCGCCATGCAGTACATCGCGCCATATTCGGGCTGCACCATGGGCGAATACTTCCGTGACCGCGGCCAGGACGCGCTGATCGTCTATGACGACTTGACCAAGCAGGCGTGGGCGTATCGCCAGATCTCGCTGCTGCTGCGCCGTCCCCCGGGGCGCGAGGCGTATCCCGGCGACGTGTTCTACCTCCACAGCCGCCTGCTCGAGCGCGCCGCGCGCGTAAACGAGAAGTACGTCGAGGACTTCACCAAGGGCGCCGTCAAGGGCAAGACCGGGTCGCTCACGGCGCTCCCGGTCATCGAGACGCAGGCGGGCGACGTATCGGCGTTCGTGCCGACCAACGTAATCTCGATCACCGACGGCCAGATCTTCCTCGAGACCGATCTCTTCAACGCTGGCATCCGTCCCGCCATCAACGCCGGCATCTCGGTGTCGCGAGTCGGGGGTGCGGCACAGACCAAGGTGATCAAGAAGCTGGGCGGCGGCGTGCGCCTGGCGCTCGCGCAGTACCGCGAGCTTGCGGCGTTCGCGCAGTTCGCCTCCGACCTGGACGAGGCCACCCGCAAGCAGCTCGAGCGCGGCCGCATGGTGACCGAGCTCATGAAGCAGCCGCAATACCAACCGCTGCAGGTGTGGGAGATGGCGTTGGTGCTGTTCGCGGTGAACAACGGCTACTACGACGACATCCCGGTGGCCAAGGCGCTTGGCGCCGAGCGCGCGATGCGCGACCACATGAAGTCCAAGAACAAGGATCTCGTCGACCGCATCGAGTCCACCAAGGACCTCACCAAGGACGACGAGGCGAAGCTTCACGAAGCCATAAAAGACTTCAAAAAGAACGCAACGTACTAAGGCAATTAAATGGCAGGCAGCAGAGAAATCCGCACCAAGATCAAGAGCGTGCAAAACACGCGCAAGATCACCAAGGCCATGGAGATGGTCGCGGCCTCAAAGATGAGGAAGGCCCAGGAGCGCATGCGCAACGCGCGCCCCTACGGAGACAAGATCCGTACGATCGCCGCGCACCTGGCCCACGCCAACACCGAGTACCGCCATCCGTTCCTGGTGAAGCGCGAGGGCGTGAAGGACGTGGGCATGATCGTGGTCACGTCCGACAAGGGGCTGTGCGGGGGCCTCAACACCAACGCGCTGCGCCTCATGCTCAACAAGGTGAAGGAGCTGCAAGCCGAGGGCCGCAAGGTCTTTCTCACGGCGATCGGCAACAAGGGCTTCGGCTTCATGCAGCGCGTGGGCGGCGACGTGGTGTCGCACCTCACGGCCATCGGCGACACCCCGCACATGGAGCGCCTCGTGGGGCCGATGAAGGTGCAGATCGACGCCTATGCCGAGGGCAAGATCGGCGCGCTCTACATCGTCTATACGCGCTTCATCAACACCA
>JANNKG010000172.1:0-8967 GCA_031396185.1 Burkholderiales bacterium
GGCGAATCGTTAGTGAACCACTTCACGCGCGCGAACAGCCAGTCGACGAAGAACTGGGCGGCGAGTGTCGCCACCGCGAGTTCGAAGCCCTTGATGCGCAGGCTCGGGATGCCGAAGAGCACGCCTACGTTGGTCGCGAACACCCCGGCGAGGAGGAAGATCACGATGAGGTTCAGGTCCGGCACGCGCACCGCCAGGTTGTAGGCGGAGTACGCGCCGATCGCCATGAAGGCCCCGGTGCCGAGCGACACCTGCCCGCAGTAGCCCACCAGGATGTTCAGCCCGAGCGCGGCGAGCGACAGGATGAGGAAGGGCACGAGGATCGCGCGGAACAGGTACTCGGTGCCGACCATCGGCACGACGCCGAAGGCGAACACCAGGAAGCCGATCACGAAAATCCTGTCCTGCAGGATCGGGAAGAGCTGCTGGTCCGAGGCGTAGGTGGTCTTGAACTGACCGGTTTCGCGATAAATCATCTTCTACACACGATCGATATGGCGTTCACCGAACAACCCCTCGGGCTTGAACAGCAGGAACACCAGCGCAAGCACGTAGGCGAACCAGTTCTCGATGCCCCCGCCCAGCGTCGGGCCCAGGTACACCTCCGAGATCTTTTCCCCCAACCCGATTATGAGGCCGCCGATGATGGCGCCGGGAATCGAGGTGAAGCCGCCCAGGATCACCACCGGCAACGCCTTCAGCGCCACCAGCTGCAGCGAAAACTGGACGCCGAGTTTCGAGCCCCAGATCACCCCGGCCACCAGCGCCACCAGTCCCGCCACGCTCCACACGATCACCCAGATGCGGTTCAGCGGGATGCCGATCGATTGCGCCGCCTGGTGGTCATCGGCCACGGCGCGCAGCGCCCTGCCCGTCGCGGTCTTCTGGAAGAAGATCCCCAGCCCCGCCACCAAGGCGGCCGCGATGACTGCGGCGTACACATCCTCCATCGACACGAGGATGCCGCCCTCGAAGGTTCCTTCGAGGAGGATCTTTGGCTCCTTCGGCATGCCGATGTTGAGCGTATAGATGTCGCTGCCCCATAGGGTCTGGCCGAGGCCGTCGAGGAAGTACGCGATGCCGAGCGTGGCCATGAAGAGGACGATGGGGTCCTGGTTCACGAGCTTCCTCAGCACCAGCCGCTCGATCAGCCAGGCCACCGCCACCATGATGACCACGGTGACGGCGAGCGCCACGACGAAAGGCAACTTCTCCATCAGCCGCACCAGCGAGAGCGCGGCGAACAGCACCATCGCTCCCTGGGCGAAGTTGAACACCCCGGAGGCCTTGAAGATGAGCACCAGGCCGATCGCCACCAGCGAATAGAGCACGCCCGACATGAGGCCGCCCAACACCACCTCGAGCCACTGGGGAAACTTGGTGGACCCCAGCGCCATTGGCGAGACGGCCCCCGCCGCGAGCAGCACGAAGAAGGCGATCGTGAGGTTGCGGGTGGTGGCGGCGCTCATCAGTGCTTCACTCCGAGGTATGCGTCGATCACCGCCTGGTTGGCCCGCACCTCGTCCGGCGTGCCGTCGGCGATCTTCCTGCCGTAGTCGAGCACCACCACGCGATCCGAAAGATCCATGACCACGCCCATGTCGTGCTCGATCAGCACGATGGTGGTGCCTAACTCGTGGTTCACATCGAGGATGAAGCGGCTCATGTCCTGCTTCTCCTCCACGTTCATGCCCGCCATCGGCTCGTCGAGGAGCAGCACGCGCGGCTCGGCCGCGAGCGCCCGGCCGAGGTCGACGCGCTTTTGCAATCCATACGGCAGGCGGCCCACCGGGGTCTTGCGCACGTGCTGGATCTCGAGGAAGTCGATGATTTCCTCGACGCGCTTGCGGTGCACAATCTCCTCCCGCAGCGCCGGACCGACGCGCAAGGCCTGCAGGAAGATGTTGGATTTCATCATCAGGTTGCGCCCGGCGAGGATGTTCTCCAGCACCGACATCCCCTTGAAGAGCGCGAGGCTCTGGAAGGTGCGCGCGATGCCGCGCCGCGCGGCGTCGTGCGGATCCATGTGGGCGTGGGTCTCGCCCAGGTAGGTCACGCGCCCGGCCTGCTGGCGGTAGACGCCGTTGATCACGTTCAGCATCGAGCTCTTGCCCGCGCCGTTGGGCCCGATGATCGCCCGGATCTCGTGCTCACGCACGTCGAAACTCACTTCCGAGAGCGCTTTCACGCCGCCAAACGCGAGGCAGATGCCGTCGACCGCGAGGATCACGCCGCCGATCTTCTGGCCCGCGGAATCGGCGGCGCGCGCTTCGTCGAGGTTCACGCGGCGCTCTTCAGCGCCGCGGGGGCAACGACCTGCGCGCCTTGGACGTGCAGTTCGGCGCGTACTGTGCCGGTACGGCCGTCCTCGAAGCGCACTTGGGCCTCTACGACACAGCGCTCGGCGCCCGAGTACAGCGCATCGACGATGGTGGCGTACTTCTCACCGATGAAGCCGCGCCGGACCTTGCGGGTGCGCGTGAGCTCGCCGTCGTCGGCGTCGAGCTCCTTGTGCAGGATCACGAAGCGGTGGATCTGGCTGCCCGAGAGCTTCGGGTCGAGCGCAAGGTCGGCGTTGACCTTCTCCACGCATTCGCGGATCAGGTCGCGCACCGGCTGCTTGGCCGCGAGATCGGAATAACCCGAATATGCGATGCCGCGGCGCTCCGCCCAGTCGCCCACCGCCTGCACGTCGATGTTGACCATCGCGGTGGCCTCGGCCTTGCCGTGCCCGAACGCCACCGCTTCCTTGATGTGGGGAAAGAACTTGAGCTTGTTCTCGAGATACTTGGGCGCGAACAGCGTGCCGTCCGAGAGCCGCCCCACGTCCTTGGCGCGGTCGATGATCTTCAGGTGCCCGCCAGCGTCGAAGAAGCCCGCATCCCCGGTGTGGAACCAGCCGTCGGCGTCCTTGGCCTCACGCGTCGCAACGTCGTTCTTGTAGTAGGCGCGGAACAACCCCGGGCAACGCAACACGATCTCGCCGGAGTCGAGCACGCGGATCTCCACGCCCTTCATCGGCGGGCCAACCGTGTCGGGCTTCACCTGCCCATCCGGCTGGACGCATACCATCACCGATGTTTCGGTCGAGCCGTAGAGCTGCTTCAGGTTGATCCCGAGCGAGCGGTAGAACACGAACAGGTCCGGCCCGATGGCCTCTCCCGCCGTGTAGGCCACGCGCACGCGCGACATGCCGAGGGCGTTGCGCAACGGCGCGTAAACCAGGAGGCCCCCAAGCGCGTAATGCAGGCGGTCGAGCGCGCCCACCGCGCGGGCGTCCAGGATCGCCGCGCCAACGCGTCGCGCAAGCCCCATGAAGTGCGCGAACATGCGCCGCTTGATCCAGCTCGCATCCTCCATCCGGATGGTGACCTGCGTGAGCAGCGCTTCGAGGACGCGCGGCGGCGCGAAGTAGTAGGTCGGCCCGATCTCGCGCATGTCGGTGAGCGTGGTCTGCGCAGACTCCGGGCAATTGATGCGAAACCCCACGACCATCCACTGGGCGTACGAAAACAGGTTCTGCCCGATCCATGCCATCGGCAGGTAGGCGAGGACCTCCTCGCCGGCGCTGAGGTTTTCCAGCTCCGCGTAGGCGCGGCTCGCGATCACGAGGTTATCGTGCGACAGCACTACGCCTTTGGGATTCCCCGTGGTTCCGGAGGTGTACAGCATGATGGCCGTGTCGCTTCCGCTCCCCTTGGCGATCTCGGCATCGAAAAACCCGGGTTGCTCGCCGGCCCGTTTGCGCCCGGCCTCGCGGAGGCTCTCGTACGAGGCGAGCTCCGGCTGCGCATAGTGGCGCAGCCCGCGCGCGTCGTCGTACCAGATGTGCTTGAGGCTGGGGCACTGCGGCAGGATTTCGAAGAGCTTGTCGGCCTGCTCCTGGTCCTCGACGATCGCGAAGGCGATCTCGGCGTTCTGGAAGACGTAGACCATCTCCAGCGAGGGCGCATCCTCGTAGAACGGGACCGGTATCGCGCCGATGCACTGGGCGGCCGTGAGCGCCCAATAAAGTCGCGGACGGTTGGCGCCGATGACGGCGATGTGCGCGCCCGGAACCAGGCCAGCCTGGGCGAGACCCGCGGCCAGCGCCTCGACCTCGCCGCGCACTTCCGACCAGGTCCAGGTCTGCCAGATGCCGAGGTCCTTCTCGCGAATCGCGGGGTGGTTGCCGCGCGCGCGGGCGTGGTGCAGCAGCAGCTTCGGGAACGTGTCGACCGTCCCGGTATGCACCGTCATTTCTGGGGCTCCTCCTGTTATGGGACTAGTGTAGCCGCAGGCAGCGGCCCCAGGGTGTCTTTGGCCTCGCGGGCCGGTGCAACTTCGGCATCCGGCCCCCTCAGGGCTGGGGGTTGGCTGCGCGCGATGAGATCCGCAGGCGCATGGCTTCCTCGGCGCGGCGCTCGGCATCGATGTCCACGTTCGAACCCAGCCACAGGGCGCCCTGCGGGGTCTCGACCCGGTGTGCGGTGGCGCGATGCCAGCGGTACAACCGGTCCGACGCCCGCAGCAGGCGAAAACTCACCTCGTACGGCGCGCCGCTTTCCACCGAGCGGGTCCAGCGTTCGACGGCGAGCGGCAGGTCAGCCGAATGCAGCACGTTCTGCCATCCCTCGCCCACAAGTTGCTCGCGAGACCTGCCGAAGTATCGCGCCGTGAAGTCGTTCACGAACGTGAGCAACCCGGCTGCCGAGGCAGTCCAGACTTGCAATTCCAGGGCATCGAGGAGGCGATGGTCTTCCACGACCCGAATTCTAGCGGAAGTCCCTCCTCAAGCCGCCATCGTGGGCCGCACCGAACCCCCTTCGATCCGCACGGCGCCGGCCCGGGCGAGGTCGGCCAGCAGCCAATCCGCCAGCTCCTCCGCGCGCAGCCCCAGGAAACGGTCCGACAACTGCCGATAGCAGGCCACGCGATCGAGGTAGCCCGCCACCTCGTCGAGTACCATTACCTGGCGATCGAGCAGCGCGAACACGAACATCACCTTGACCACGTGGCGCGCGTTTTTCGCCGGATCCTGCGCAAATGCCGCGAGCCGCGAGCGCACATGGGCGACCGAGCCCTTCGCGTCGGCGAACGCCTCGCCGTGGCCTGGGATCACCACTCTCGGATCGAGGCGCTCGATCCGGGACAGCGCCTCGTGGGCCGCGTCGATGTGCGGGTTGGCACCCTCCAGCGGCCAGACGAACCCCATGCCGTTCGCCCACAGCGCATCGCCCGAGATGAGGATCCGGTTGGCGGGCTCGAAGAACATCAGCGCATCCATGTCGTGGCCGGGGGCGGCGTGCGCCTCCCACTCGAAGCCGCCGCCCTCGAATCGATCGCCCGCGCGAATCGTGTCGTCGTGGTGGAACGGGTCGGCCTTCTGGTCGAATTGCGCCATCCACACGCTCTGCGGCGTCCACGGCACGACGTGTTTCACCTCGCCTTCGGGAATCGTCACCCGGCAACCGTGCGCCGCTGCCACGGCCGCGTTCCCTCCCATGTGGTCGGAATGGCAATGGGTGTTGATGAGGCGTTCGAGGGGTTCGCCATCGAGCCCTTCGGGGCCGGCGAGGCGCTCGAGGGTCTGCTCGCGATGGGTGCAGTAGCCCGAGTCGACGAGCACGTTCTCGCGCGGCGCGAGCAGCACCACCTGGTTGCAGTTCAGCCAGCCGCGAATGATCGGGCGGACGGAAGGAGGCAGGCCAGTGTCCATATAATTCATTCTGCATGAATCTCCTCGCGGGACTCAAAGTCGTGACCACGGCGCTGAACCTTCCTGGCCCCGCTGCATGCGCGCGGCTGCGCGACCTTGGCGCCGGGGTCACCAAGGTCGAGCCGCCCTCGGGCGATCCCTTCGAGGGCTACTGCGGCGCGTGGTACCGGCGGCTGCACGCGGCGATTTCAGTCGAGCGGCTCGACCTGAAGAGCGAAGCGGGACGCGAAGCCTTTCACCGTCACCTTGCGGGCGCCGACCTGCTGGTGACTGCGCAGCGCCCGTCGGCACTCGCGCGGCTCGGCCTCGATCCCGAAAGCCTCGCGGCGCGCCACCCGCGCCTCTGCCACGTCGCCATCACCGGCCATCCCGCGCCCCACGAGGAGCTCCCGGGGCATGACCTCACCTACCTCGCAGTCCACGGGCTGCTCACGCCGCCCGCGTTGCCGGTGACCTTGTTCGCCGACATGGCAGGTGCCGAGCGCGCGGTATCCACCGCCCTCGCCCTGGTCATTTCGCGCGATCGAACCGGCCGCGGCGCCGCGGCCCACGCGCCCCGGGAAGAAGGCGCGCGCCTGCTCGCGCCGCCGCGGCGCGCGGGGCTCACTCGCGCCGGCGCCCTGCTGGGCGGCGGGCTGCCTGGCTATAATGTTTATGCGGCCGGCGCAGGGTGGATCGCGGTCGCGGCCCTCGAGCCGCACTTCGCCGAGCGACTTGCGCGCGAGCTCGGCCTCGAAGCCCTTACCCTCGAGGCGCTGCGCCTGCGCTTCGCTACCGACACCGCGGAAAGCTGGGAATCGTGGGCGCGGGAGCGCGACCTGCCCCTCGTTGCGCTACGCACCCCTACGAACGAAGGCCCGTCCTGACATGCAGATCCAGAACCAGGTGTTCCTCGTGGCGGGCGGCGGCTCCGGGTTGGGCGCCGCCACCGCCACCATGCTTGCGCAGGCCGGCGGCAAAGTCGTCATCGCCGACGTGAACCCCGCCGGAGAACGCGTGGCGAAGGAACTTGGCGCGGGCGTGCGCTTCGCCATGACCGACGTGACCGACGCGGCCTCCACCCAGGCGGCGGTGGACCTGTGCGTGTCCGCCTTCGGCGCAATCCATGGAGCGGTCAATTGCGCCGGCGTGGCTCCCGCCGAGCGCGTGCTCGGCAAGAACGGACCCCACGCCCTCGGCAGCTTCGAGCGCGCCATCCGCATCAACCTGGTGGGGACGTTCAACGTCATCCGGCTCGCCGCGGCGACGATGAGCGCGCAGCCGGCATTCGCGAGCGGCGAGCGTGGCGTGGTCGTCAACACCTCGTCGGTCGCATCGATGGACGGCCAGATCGGCCAGGCCGCCTACGCCGCTTCGAAAGCCGGCGTGAACGGCATGACGCTGCCGATCGCGCGCGAGTTCGCGCGGTTCGGCATCCGCGTGATGACCATCGCCCCAGGCATCTTCGACACGCCGATGCTCGCCGGTATGAGCGACGAGATTCGCGCCTCGCTAGGCGCGCAGATCCCCTTTCCTTCGCGCCTCGGCAAGCCGGCGGAGTTTGCTGCGCTGGTGCGGCACATCTTCGAGAACGAAGTGCTCAACGGAGAAGTCATCCGCCTGGACGGCGCGATCCGCATGACTGCGAAATGACGTCCTTCGTCGAGCTGGCCCACGGCCGGCTCGAGACGCTCGACCTTCCGGGCCTCGTCCCGGGTCGCCCGCCGATCCTGTTGCTGCACGAGGGACTGGGCTCGGTCTCGATGTGGCGCGACTTTCCCCACGTCCTGGCGGAGGCGACCGGATGCCGCGTCGTAGCGTATTCGCGCCAGGGCTTCGGCCGCTCCTCGCCGCGCGCGAAGCCATTCACGCCCCGCTTCGTCCACGAAGAGGCCGAGGAGGTGATCCCGGCACTGCGCGAACGCCTTGGGATCGTCCGGCCGGTCCTTCTCGGGCATTCGACCGGGGCGTCGATGGCCCTGGTGCATGCCGCGGGCCGCTGGCCGGTCGCCGGAGTGATCGCGATGGCGCCTCTCACCACCGTGGAAGGCTCCAACATCGGGAGCATCCAACGGGCGCGCAGCCTCTACCAGACGACAGCATGGCGCGAAAAACTCGCGCGCCACCATGACGACGTGGACGCGGTGTTCTACGGTTGGAACGACACCTGGCTGCGGCCCGAATTCGGAAGCTGGAACATTCTCGAAGAACTGCGGTGCATCGACGCACCAGTCCTCGCCATCCTTGGAGCGGACGATGAATACAGCACGCCGGCCCAGGTTGCGGCAATCGCCGCGAACTTACCCGAGGCCACGCGGTTTGAGTCGGTGCTGCTGCCGGAATGCGGGCATGCGCCGCACCGCGACCAACCCGAGGCGGTCCTGCAGGCGGTAAAAAGGTTCCTCGGCGCGGTATAATTACACCCTTCGATCCGGCGCGCCCAGAGGCCTGGAAGCACATGCTGTTCGATACCCACCTCACCGAGGAATTCGACGCCCTTCGCGATACCGTGAAGAGGATGTGCGACGCGGAGCTCGCGCCGCGCGCGGCGACGATCGATACCAGCAACGAATTTCCCGCCGACATGTGGGCCAAGCTGGGCGAACTCGGGCTGCTGGGAATGACGGTTCCGGAGAGTTACGGCGGGACCGGCCTCGGCTATCTGGCGCACGTGGTCGCCATGGAAGAGGTGTCCCGCGCCTCGGCGTCGGTCGGTCTTTCCTACGGCGCGCACTCGAACCTGTGCGTCAACAATCTCTTCCTGAACGGCAGCGAGGCGCAGCGCGCCAAGTATCTGCCGAAGCTCTGCTCCGGTGAATTCGTCGGCGCTCTCGCGATGAGCGAGTCGGGCGCGGGCTCCGATGTGGTCGGGTCGATGGCCTGCCGCGCCGAGAAGAAGGGCGACCGCTGGGTCGCCAACGGCTCGAAGATGTGGATCACCAACGGCCCGGACGCCGACGTGCTGGTCGTCTACATGCGCACCGCCGCGAAGGACCAGGGCTCGCGCGCGATGACCGCGTTCATCGTCGAGAAGGGCATGAAAGGCTTCAGCACCGCGCAGAAGCTCGACAAGCTCGGCATGCGCGGCTCCAACACCTGCGAGCTGGTGTTCCAGGATTGCGAGATCCCAGCGGAAAACGTGCTGGGCGAGGTGAACGGCGGCTCGCGGGTGCTGATGCGCGGCCTCGACACGGAGCGCACGGTGCTTTCGGGCGGGCCGCTCGGCATCATGCAAGCCGCCATGGACCTGGTGCTGCCGTACGTGCACGAGCGCAAGCAGTTCGGCCAGC
>JANNKG010000191.1:0-3353 GCA_031396185.1 Burkholderiales bacterium
GTCAACCACAAGATCCTGAAGGCCGCTCATACGGTGATCTCCAACGCCTCGTGCACCACCAATTGCCTGGCACCCCTGGTGAAACCCCTGCACGACGCCATCGGCGTGACCACCGGCCTGATGACCACGATCCACGCGTACACCAACGACCAGGTGCTCACCGACGTCTTCCACGAGGACTTGCGGCGCGCACGCTCGGCCACCCAGTCGATGATCCCCGCCAAGACCGGTGCGGCGGCCGCCGTCGGCCTGGTGCTCCCGGAGCTCAACGGCAAGCTCGACGGCTTCGCGATCCGCGTGCCGACGATCAATGTGTCGATCGTCGACCTCTCCTTCATCGCGGCGCGCGACACCTCCGTCGACGAGGTGAACGCGATCATGAAGAAGGCGAGTGAGTCGGCAGACCTCAAGGGCATCCTCGGCTACAACACCGCGCCCCTGGTGTCGGTGGATTTCAACCACGACCCGCGCTCGTCGGTGTTCGACGCGACACTCACCAAGGTGTCGGGCCGGCTGGTGAAGGTGACCAGCTGGTACGACAACGAGTGGGGCTTTTCCAACCGCATGCTCGACGTGACCATGGCCCTGATGGCCGCGAAGTAGTGCGAAATCCGTTCACTTCGCATCCGCGGGACGTTGGCGAGAGCTACCTCGAGCATGCCGTCTTCGCCTGCGGCTACGGCGCGAAGATGATTGCGGGCGGAGTCGCCGCGTTCATGCACGGCCTGCTGCCGTTCCTGTTCCAGTCCACCGGCAGCCGCGTCACGCGGGAGCTGAACGCGACCCTGGAGCAGTCGGCGGCGCGCGCGAAGGCACGCAGGGAGTCGATTTGAGGCCCATCCTGCGGATGGGCGACGCGGACCTCGCGGGCAAGCGCGTCTTCATCCGTGCAGACATGAACGTGCCGCTCGACGATCGCGGCCAAATCACCGACGACACGCGCATTCGCGCATCGCTCCAGGGCATCCGCTTGGGACTCGAACGTGGCGGCGCGGTGATGGTCACCTCGCACCTCGGTCGGCCGACGGAAGGCCAGTTCTCGCAAGCCGACTCGCTCGCCCCGGTGGCCTTGCGCCTCGCTGAGCTGCTAGGCCGCGAGGTGCCGTTGCTGCGCGACTGGGTCGACGGCGTGGAGGTGCAGGCGGGGAGCGTGGTGCTGCTCGAGAACTGCCGCTTCAACAAGGGCGAGAAGAAGGACGAGGAGGGCCTCGCGCGCAAGTACGCGGCGCTTTGCGACGTCTTCGTGAACGACGCGTTCGGCACCGCGCACCGTGCCGAGGCTTCCACCCACGGCATCGCCCGGTTCGCGAAGACGGCTTGTGCGGGCCCGCTGCTGGCCGCCGAGCTCGAGGCCCTCGGCATTGCGCTCGCACATCCCAAGCGCCCGCTGGTGGCGATCGTCGCGGGCTCGAAGGTCTCGACCAAGCTCACCATCCTCAAGACGCTTTCACAGAAGGTCGACCAGCTGATCGTGGGCGGTGGCATCGCCAACACCTTCATGCTCGCCGCGGGCCTGCCGATCGGAAAATCGCTGTGCGAGCCGGGCCTCGCTCCCGAAGCCAAGGAGATCATGGTGATGATGCAGGCACGAGGCGCTGCCGTGCCGGTTCCCGTCGACGTGGTGTGCGGCAAGTCGTTCACGGCGGACACGCCCGCGATCGCGAAGGCCGCCCGCGACGTGGAGGACGATGACCTGGTGATGGACATCGGCCCGCAGACGGCTGCCGCCTACGCGGCGATCCTCCGGGAGGCCGGGACCATCGTCTGGAATGGCCCGGTCGGCGTGTTCGAATTCGCTGCCTTCGAGAACGGCACGCGCGCCGTCGCCGAGGCGATCGCGCAGTCGCAGGCATTCTCCATCGCTGGCGGAGGAGACACGCTTGCGGCGATTTCCAAGTACGGCGTCACCGACAAGATCGGATACATCTCCACCGGCGGCGGCGCGTTCCTCGAGTTCCTCGAGGGCAAGGTGCTGCCGGCGGTGGAGATCCTCGAACAACGCGCCACGGGCGCCCCTGCAAAGACCTGATATGGAACGCAGCACCAAGATCGTCGCAACCCTCGGCCCCGCCTCGAGCGACGCCGCCACGCTCGAGCGGATGTTCCTCGCCGGCGTCGACGTCGTGCGGCTCAACTTCTCCCACGGCACGGCCGAAGACCACGTGAAGCGCGCGGAGCTGGTGCGCGAGACCTGCCGCAAGGTCGATCGCGCGGTGGGAATCATGGCCGACCTGCAGGGACCGAAAATCCGCGTCGGCAAGTTCAAGGACGGCAAGATCGCGCTGAAAGCGGGCGAGTCCTTCATCCTCGACGCGGCGTGCGAGCTCGGCGACCAGGAGCGCGTCGGCCTCGACTACAAGGAACTGCCGCGCGACGTGCGGGCGGGCGACATGTTGCTGCTCGACGACGGGCGCATGGTGCTCGAGGTCCGCAACGTGAGCGGCAGCGAGATACACACCATCACGCGCCAGGGCGGCTGGCTTTCGAACAACAAGGGAATCAATCGCCAGGGCGGCGGGCTCACCGCTCCGGCGCTCACCCCCAAGGACATCGACGATATCCGCACCGCCGCCCAGATCAAGGTGGACTACCTGGCGGTGTCTTTCCCGAAGAGCGGCGCGGACATGTACATGGCACGCGAGCTGTTGCGCGCGGCCGGCGGCCGCGCAATGCAGATCGCCAAGATCGAGCGCGCCGAGGCGATTCCCGCCCTCGCCGACATCATGCAGGCCTCCGATGGAATCATGGTGGCGCGCGGCGACCTCGCGGTGGAAGTGGGCGACGCCACCGTGCCCGCGCTGCAGAAGCGCATGATCCGGCAGGCGCGCGAGATGAACAAGCTCACCATCACCGCCACCCAGATGATGGAGTCGATGATCTCGAGCCCGGTGCCGACGCGCGCCGAAGTCTCCGACGTGGCCAACGCCGTGCTCGACGGCACCGACGCGGTGATGCTCTCCGCTGAATCCGCCTCGGGCCAGTATCCGGTCGAGACCATCGCCGCGATGAACCGTATCTGCCTGGAAGCGGAGAAGTCGCAGGCCGTGACCCTGGAAACCGAGCTCCTGAACCGCGTCTTCACCCGCGTTGACCAGTCGATCGCCATGGCGGCGCTGTTCACCGCCTATCACCTGAAGGTGAAGGCAATCGCCTCCCTCACCGAGTCGGGCTCGACGGCGCTATGGATGTCGCGCCTGAACTGCGGCGTCCCGATCTACGCGCTCACCGCCCAGACCGAGACCCGCTATCGCTGCACGCTATTCCGCGACGTCTATCCGTTGATGGTCAAGTATGTCGGCCACGACCGCGAAGAGCTGCTCGCCGAGGCCGAGGCGGTGCTGGTGCGCAGCGGC
>JANNKG010000198.1:0-1687 GCA_031396185.1 Burkholderiales bacterium
CTCAGCACGATGGAGCCGCCGATCCTTGAGCTCTTCACCGCCGCATTCCTTGAGCGCGACAAGCCTTGGTCCGAGCAGCGCGTGCCTGCGGTCAAGGATCGCATCCGGGACCGGCTGCGCCAACTTTCCGCTCGCCTGGGCGATGCCGACTGGCTCGATGGTGCGTTCAGCGCGGGCGACCTGATGATGGTGTCGGTGCTGCTCAGGCTGAAATCATCGGGGATTCTGGACGAATTTCCGAACCTGGCCGCCTATGTCGCCCGCGGCGAGGCGCGGCCCGCATACAAGCGGGCATTCGCCGCCCAATTGGCGATCAACGCCGGCAAGTAACTCAGCTGCGGCGCGCCTTCTCCACCGCCGCCTTCGCCAGGTCAGGACGCGATCAGGATCTCGATCGCCTCGGCAGGCCGCAGGATGACGATGCCGCGATGGCGCTTGCCGATGAGGTGCCCGAAGTGCGTCAGATCCCCGGTCACCAGCAGGTTCGAACGCGCCTCGAGCGCGGCGGCGAGGATCGGAGCGTCCTTACGTGAGCTACCCTATGGAGGCCATGGACCGCACCGAGCGCTTCTACAAGATCGACCACCTGCTGCAGGGCGCGACGCCGGTGCCGATCGACGTGTTCCTGAGGGAGCTGGGCGTCTCGCTCGCCACCTTCAAGCGCGACCTCGAGTACATGCGCGACCGGCTGAACGCGCCGATCGTCTGGGACCGGGACACGAACGGCTACCGGTTCGAGCAGGCGAAGGGGGCCGGCGCGCGCTACGAGCTGCCGGGGCTGTGGTTCAACCCCTCGGAGGCGCAGGCGCTGCTCACGCTCGAGCACCTCATCGAAAGCCTCGAGCCGTCGATCCTGGGCCCGCACCTGGAGCCGCTCAAGACGCGGCTCACGGCGCTGCTATCCACCGGTGATCATTCCGCCGATGAGGTGCGCCGCCGCATCCGCGTGATTCCCTTCGGCACGCGGCGCCACGAGCCCAAGCATTTCGCGCTCGTCGCCTCCGCCCTCCTTACCCGGAAGCGGCTGCGGATCGAGTACTTCAACCGCACGCGTAACGAGACCACCGAGCGCGAGGTGTCGCCGCAACGCCTCGTCTACTACCGCGCCAACTGGTACCTCGATACGTGGGACCACCTGCGCAACGACCTGCGCAGCTTTTCGGTGGATGCGATCCGCGCTGCTGCTGTCATCGGCACGAAGGCGAAGGACGTGCCCGACGCCCAGCTGGATGCGGTGCTGGCGAGCGGCTACGGGATTTTCTCGGGGGCGAAGGTGCAGTGGGCGACGCTGCGCTTCACGTCCGAGCGCGCTCGCTACGTCTCACAGGAGGAGTGGCATCCGAAGCAGCGGATCCGGTGGCTGGCGGATGGCAGCTACCAAATCGAGGTGCCGTTCTCCTCGGAGAAGGAGCTGGCGATGGACATCCTCAAGCATGGGGCGGCAGTGGAGGTGGTGGGGCCGAAGGCGTTGCGGGAGGAGATCGGCGGCCGGCTGCGCGAGGCAGCGAAGCGATACTCGCCATCGCTTGACATCTGATGTTTGATGCATTAGCATCTGATGCATGAGGACCACCCTCGACATCGCCGACGACGTCCTGCAGGCCGCCAAGGAGCGAGCGCGCCGGGAAAACAAGCCTGCCGGGGAAGTGATCTCGGAGCTGGCCCGCGCCGCGCTCACCGCGACGCC
>JANNKG010000228.1:0-6278 GCA_031396185.1 Burkholderiales bacterium
GTGGGGGTTTGCGTTACATTCGTGCTAGTATTCGTCCCGCAGGATCATCAAGCAGTGAAGTCTCAGTCTCCTATTCCCACGCCGGTCAAAAACGGCGTCCGAAGTGGCAGTCAATTCCTTACTTGATTGTCGTGACCCGTCTGCGGGCGGGGACCAGCCCGCGCACATCGATTAAGAAGGAATTAGACATGGCTACCGGTACCGTCAAGTGGTTCAATGACTCCAAAGGCTTCGGCTTCATCACCCCGGATGCGGGTGGTGGCGACCTTTTTGCCCACCACACGGCGATCCAGATGGACGGATACAAGTCCCTCAAAGAAGCGCAGAAGGTTAGCTTCGACGTAACCACGGGCCCCAAAGGCCTGCAGGCGACCAACATCAAAGCGGTTGATTGAGACGTTCCGCGGGCCTCGGTCCGCGGACCCGTCAAACAAGCCCGGGTAACCGGGCTTTTTTGCGTTTACACAAGGAGACGTCCTGATGGCCAAGCCCAACTACGCATTCCAGAAGCGCCAGCGCGAACTCGTGAAGAAGCAGAAGAAAGAGGCGAAGAAGCAGCAGAAGGCTGCCGACCAGGCGCCGCCCCAGGACGATTCTCCCCCGTCCGAGCCGCCGCCCGTCGCGGACAACAAGTAGCGGCCCGCAGCGGGCGACTGCAAAGCCTTGCTAGATCTTGCCGAGCACCAGCAGGATCAGCAGGACGACCAACACGACGCCCACGATGCCGCTGGGTCCGTATCCCCAGCCACGGCTATGCGGCCACGCCGGGATCGCGCCGACCAGGATCAGCACCACGATGATGAGGATGATCATTCCGATAGACATGTGCTTTCCGTTTCTAGTTGTTGAGGGAGTGGGCGGAAGCCCCATGCTTCCGTTGGACCCGTGAGACAGCGGCTGCCCGATGTCATTTGTGGGAAACCGCTTATTTGGGCGTAGGAGTCCTTCCCGGCCTTCCGTTTCACCTTTTGACCAAAATCCGACCGGGCTCTTGACAAACGGCCCTGATTTTCACAAATGGCGCACACTGTGGGTCAACTTGCCCCTTTAGAGATGGTCACCATGTCTACCCCGACTCCCAAGACCCCGCTTTGCGAGAAATGCCTTGCAGGAGCTACCGGCGAGAATGGCCATAGCGACCTCAAGTTCTACGTGAGCGGCCCGTACCCCGGCCACAACATCTACAAGTGCGACGCCTGCAATGAGCGCTGGATTCGCCACCTCGGGACCACCGAGCGTTTCGGCTGGACGCGTTACGCGATCCAGTTCGGTGGCTCCATTCGGACACCCGCGGTCGGCTGAGCCGCTCGGCCTCGCCATGACGAACGTCGAACTGGTCGAGAGCCTGTGCAACGGTTCGCCGGTGCTGCGCGAAATGCGTCGCCGCCACGTGAAGAACTTCGAGGTCCTGATTCCCCACGTCTTCATGGCCGACGTCCTTGCCCATGTGGGCTCGCTCTTCCGCGCCGGCATTCCCCTGCCCGATGCACCTTCGCTCGGCGACGTGCAAGCGGTGCTTGCCTGCCTCGAAGAGGGGATGAAGCGCGGCGACCGCGAGACCCGAAATGTCATCGCCATGTCATTCGTGAGCGATAGCGAGACCGAACCCTTCTTCCCGCACCTGAAGCCGATGCTCGGAACGAAGATGATGGCGCAGACCCAGGGGAAGTAATCCGCGTACAGTAGGCGCGATGAAGGACCCGGTCGTCCACGAAGCCCTGCGCCAGATCCAGGATATCGTCACCGACGAGATCGGCAAGGCCCTCCCGTCGAAGGCGAAGGCGCGGGTGGAGAAAGTGCTCCACACCGCTCTCGGCCAGCTGGCTGGAGGCGGCAAGCGCGACAGCTATCTCGTTCGTGAAGTCTCGATCCTGCTCGCCGACCTGCGCGGGTTCACGGCGATCTCATCGCAGCATCCCGCCGCAACCGTGCTCGATCTGCTCAACCGCTGCTTCGTCAGCATGAGCGAGATCATCTTCCGGCATCACGGCACCATCGACAAGTTCATGGGTGACTCGATCCTGGTGCTCTTCGAGAGCCCGCGCGGGGCCAACGCCGGCGTGATGAACGCGGTCGCGTGCGCGGTGGACATGCAGTGCGCGATGGAGGTCCTCAACTCGCAGCACAAGGCCATGGGCCTGCCGGAGATGTACTTCGGAATCGGCATCAACACCGGGCGGGTGATGTCCGCGCTGCTCGGCTCCGATCTCTACTCCGAATACACCGTGATCGGCGACGAGGTCAACCTCGCCTCGCGCATCGAGTCCTTCAGCCTGCGCGGGCAGGTGCTGATCAGCGAGAGCACCTACGAGCGCTGCTCGCAGGAGCTCACCACCGGCGAGCCGATGGACGTGTTCGTGAAGGGGCGCAGCAAGCTGGTGGTGCTGCGCGAGGTGCTCACGATCAAGGCGTCAGCCAAGGCGGTACCCCGCCAGGAGATTCGCCGCAGCCCGCGCGTGCAGGTGAAGCTGCCGTTCAGCTATCGTGTGATCGCCAATGAGATCGTGATGCCCGAGTCGCTGGCCGGGTGCATCCTCGACATCGGCTACCACGGCGTGCTGGCCGAGCTCAGCGTGCCGGCCGAGCAGTTCACCGAGGTGGCGCTCGAATTCGACCTGCCGCTGGTGGGACAGAAGATCGCCGAGCTCTACGGCAAGATCGTGAAGGTGGTCGCGAAGGAAGACCGTACCCGCGTGGGGATCGAGTTCTCCTCGATGAGCCCGGAGCAGCGCACTGCAGTGCAGCTATTCGTCCAGCTACTGATCCAGGGCAGTGAGAGGCAGTGAGCGGGTGAGGTTGAGCGCATCGGCGCTTCCGACCAGGAGCGCGAGATCGCCCTTGCGCTCCTCGCTCTGCACTGGCGGCGGTCCGCACCGCACGCCGCCGCGGGCCTTAACGAAGGTATCGAACACCTTGGCCGCCGCGGGCGTGAAATAGATCTGGAAAAATTGCTCGGTGAGCAGGCTCCTGCAATACACCGCTACGTCCGGCTTCATCTGCTCGCGCACCTCATCGCGCAAGCTGAAGGCGACCATCTCCGCCTGCAATCGAACGCATTCGGTGCTCGGGGTGATCGTGAGGCGATACCAGGATGTCATCCCAGCGTTTTGCCCCATTTCGCGGCCGCAGGCAAGTCATTTCGAAACCGCAAGTCAGGCGCCCAGTTGCCGGTTCTTGAAAGAGAAGCTGCTGATATCCAGCGTGGTCCTGCCGTTGACCGACCATTCGGCGAGGGCCTCGCCCACCGCCGCCGAATGCTTGAAGCCATGGCCGGAACAGGCTGAGGCGACGATCACGTGGCCCATCCGCGGATGCCGGTCGATCACGAAGTGGAAGTCCGGCGTCGCGGTGTAGAGGCATGCAGCCGCCTTGACGCAGGCGGGCCCGAGGTCTGGAAAATAGGGTGCCACGAGCGTCTCGTACATCGCGAGCTTCTCATCAGCCGAGACGGCGAGCCGCTCCTCGACCGGCTCGGGGAGCGTCGTGGCGGTGTATTGCTCGGTGGCGAGCTTGAGGCTCCCCCCGATCGCCGGGAACCCGTAGATCACGTTCTTGCGCTCCTGCAACTCCCAGATCCATACCGGGAAGTTGGGCGGCATGAAACGCTCCACCGGACCGCGCACCTCGAACCAGTACTGCACCTGGCGCGTGACCTTGAAGAGGTCCGCGGTGTCAGGCGGCAGGAATTGGCGCACCCAGGCCCCGGCGGCGACGATCACGACCCGCGCCGGCGGCAACTCGTCGAGTTTTTCAATGCGCTGGTTCACGCGGATCGCCGCGCCGTGCTTGCGCGCGAGGTCGAGCTGCGCCTTCACGCATGCCTCGGGCATCAGGTAGCCGGCATCGGGCTCGTAGTAGCCAACCTCGTTGTCGCGCACCCTGAACTGCGGGAAACGCCGCCGGATCTCGGCGGGCGGGAGGATCTCGTGCTCGATCTTGAAGCGGCGCGCGGCGGCGAGCGTGTTGTCGAAGAAATTGGCGACGTGGGTCTCGGCCTGGCGCGCGGGACTCGAGATCCACAGCCCGCCGGTCACCTTGAGCAGCTTGGCGCCGGTCTCCTTCTCGATCTCGCGGAAGATCTCGTAGGACCGCAACGCGAGGGGCACATATTGGTCGCCCTCGCCGATCGCCTTGCGCGTGATGCGGGTCTCGCCCGCGGAGGAGCCGAACGCGTGCGGAGGGGAGAACTGGTCGATTCCGAGCACGCGGCGGCCGCGCTTTGCCAGCTGGTAGAGCGTGGCACTGCCAACCGCGCCCAGGCCGACGACAATCACGTCGTATCGTGACGTCATGCCGCGACGACCGTCCCTAGTCGGCCTTGGCGCCGCTGTCGCGGGCCACCTTCGACCACTTGGCGATCTCGCTTTTCACGAAACTCGTGAATTCCGCGCGCGAGTCGCCCACGGGAGTGAACGCGAGCTGCTCGAGGCGCGCCTTGACGGCGGGATCCTGGAGCATCTTCAGGATCTCGGCGTTGAGGCGGTCGAGTATCGCGGCCGGCGTTTTGGCGGGTGCGGCCAGGCCGATCCAGCCGACCGACTCGAATCCGGGGTAGCCCTGCTCGGACAAGGTCGGCACGTCGGGCAGGTAGGGCGAGCGCTGCGGGATGGCGACGCCGAGCGCGCGCAGCTTGCCGGCCTTCACCTGCGCGAGCACGCCGGGCACCGTATCGGACATCACCGGCACGCTGCCGCCCATCAGTTGCGTCTGCGCGTCGGAGCTGCCCTTGAACGGGATGTGGTTCAGCTTGACGCCCGCCGCCGACTGGAACGCTTCCATCGTGAGGTGGCTGGTGGAGCCGTTGCCGAGCGAGGCGTAGGCAATCTCGCCCGGCTTGGCGCGCGCCGCGTCGACCAGGTCCTTGACCGAACGGTAAGGCGCCTGGCTGCTCACCACCAGCGCCTGCGGTGTAAGCACGATATTGCCGATGAGCTCGAAGTCCTTCACCGGATCGTAGGGGAGCGACTTGTAGATCGCTGGATTGATGCCGAAGGGGCCGCTGCCGGCGGCAATCAAGGTGTGGCCGTCGGGAGGCGCGTTCTTCGCCTGCTCGGCGCCCACGCTGCCACCCGCCCCGGGCTTGTTCTCGACCACGAACGGCTGCCCCATCGAACGCGTGAGCTGCTCGGCGACGACGCGCGCGAGGATGTCGGTAGCTGAGCCGGCCGTGAAGGCGACGATGATCTTGACCGGCTTTGCGGGGTAGGGCTGCGCGAACACTGCCCCGGAGACGGCGAGAAGCGTGGCGGCGAGCAGGGAACGGACGATGGGCATGGAAAACTTCCTCCTTGTTATCGACCGATTCTAAAGTGAAAAGGCCCCGGCCGAAGCCGGGGCCATGCTCGCCAAGTGCGCCTTGGAGGTGCTACCGCTAAACCGCTATGGAAAACACGAGGAGGCAGAGGGTCACGATGAGGACGGTCTTCGCGCTCATGGCAGCGGCCCTAGGCCGGAAAGGCGGCGGAGAACATCACCACGAAGAGCACCAGCGCGATGATTCCGATGGTCCGCAGTATTCCCTCGGCCTCCGGCATCGTTACGTCCTGCTCGCCGATTGCCTCGCGCGTCAATCGAAGCTTGCGCTCGTTCATCGCCGGGCCTCCTCGACAGCGGCGTAGTGCGCCGGCCTGTCGGCGGCATGCATCGCCGCGGGATCGGCCTCGATCACGAACGCGCCGCTGAGCGCGCTCACCAGCATGGTGGCCAGGACAACGCCGGTGGCGATCGAGTCATGGCGCGTTTTTGCTTCGGGTGTTTCGTATTCCATCCGGTTCGTGTTCATCGTTGTCTCCTTGGGTCCGGAGGCATTTGCTCCGTGAGTCGAACTCTCGGCCGACCGCGCCCAAGAATCCTTTAGCCCGCCTTAAACGTTCTTAAACCGGGAGCGGGTAACATTCGGGGGGCACTTTCGAGGTATTTCTCCGCGCGCGGAGAGGGGAACTTGGCGATTACCTACCGGTTCGGCGACGTCGAGGTACGGCCTGCCGAACGCCAGCTCCTGGTGAAGGGGCAGCCGGCGGCGGTGGGCGCGCGCGCCTTCGACCTGCTGCTGGCGCTCATCGACCACCGCGATCGCGTCGTGGCCAAGGGCGAGCTGCTGGACCTGGTTTGGCCCGGCCTCGTGGTCGAGGAGAACAACCTGCAGGTGCAGGTCTCGACGCTGCGCAAGGTGCTCGGGCCGAGCTCAGTCGCGAGCGGTCGCGGTACTTCATCCGAAGGTGACCGATGCGGAGCTCGCCGCATTGCACGCCGGCGGCGTGCGCGGGCTGCGCTTTACC
>JANNKG010000241.1:0-4070 GCA_031396185.1 Burkholderiales bacterium
GGCACAAGGCGCTCGCGGTCAACCTCTCGGACATGGCGGCAATGGGCGCAATGCCCTATTGGGCAATGCTGGCCCTCACCCTGCCGAACGTCGACCATGCGTGGCTTGCCGCGTTCGCCAAGGGCTTCTTCGATCTCGCGCAGGAGTACAACGTCTCGCTGATCGGGGGCGACACGACGCGCGGGCCGCTCACCATGACGGTCACGATCATGGGCGAGGTGCCGGCCGGCGCGGCGCTACGGCGCGGCGGCGCCAAGGCGGGCAACGATGTGTGGGTCACCGGCAACATCGGTGACGCCGCGCTCGCGGTGGCCCACCGGCACGGGCGCATCGTCCTTGCCGAGAGCGACTATCGCGAAGCGGTGATGCGGCTCTACGAGCCCACGCCGCGCGTGTCCGTGGGCCAGTCGTTGCGCGGCCTCGCCACCAGCGCGATCGACGTGAGCGACGGCCTGCTCGCCGACCTCACCCACATCTGCCGCCTGTCGGGCGTCGGCGCCACCGTGGATCTCGCGTCAGTTCCCGTGTCCTCGATTGGCGCCCGGCACATCAATTCCGACGAGGGTCGCAACGCGATCCTCGCCGGCGGCGACGACTACGAGCTGTGTTTCACCGCCCATCCCAATTCGCGCGAAAGCATTGACGACCTGACCGACGTCTTCGGAATCCCGATCACGCGGGTCGGCCAGATCAAGCGCGGCAAGGGCGTGAGCCTGCTCGGTTCCGACGGCAAGCCGGTGAAGATCGATGGCCGCGGATACGACCACTTCAAGGGCGCCTGACGCGCGTTTCCTGCTCGCGCACCCGGCGCATTTCATCGCCCTCGGATTCGGGGCGGGACTGGCGCCGAGGGCGCCGGGCACGTTCGGTACGCTCGCCGCGCTCGGGCTCTACTGGGCGCTCGCGCCCTTCCTGGCGCCGCTGGTCATCGCGTTCCTCGCCATCCCTATGTTCTTCGTGGGTGTCTGGGCGTGCGAGGTCACCGGCCGCAACCTGGGCGTCCACGATCACGGCGCGATGGTGTGGGACGAGATCGTGGCTTTCCTGCCGCTTGCCGCGCTTTGCTTCGCGAGCGTGTGGATGCAACTCGTGGCCTTCGCGCTTTTCCGCCTGTTCGACATCTGGAAGCCGTTTCCCATCCGGCAGTTCGATCGCCAGCTGAAGGGCGGCTTTGGCGTGATGTTCGATGACCTCATCGCGGCGAGTTATGCATACGCGGTCATCATTGCGCTGGTGATCGGGGGGCGAGCGTTGCTGCGGGGGCTGGCCGCATGAGGCCGTGGCCCTATCCGCGCATCTTCGCCCACCGCGGCGGCGGCAGCCACGCGCCGGAGAATACCCTCGCTGCCGTCCGTTTCGGCCAGTCGCTGGGCTACCGGGCCCACGAGTTCGACGTGAAACTCTCCAAGGACAACGTGGCCATGCTGCTGCACGACGCCACGCTCGAACGCACCACGACCGGAAAGGGCAGGGCAGCGGATTTTCTGTGGGAGGCGCTGCGCGCGCTCGATGCCGGTGGCTGGCACTCGGCCGAATACCAGGGCGAGCCGCTCGCCTCGTTCGAGGACACGGCGAAGCTCCTGCGCGCGACGGCCACGATGGCGAACGTGGAGGTGAAGCCCACGCCGGGGCTGGAGCGCGAGACCGGAACGCGCGTGGCGCAGCTCTCGCGCGAGCTGTGGAAGGGCGCGGAAGTGCCGCCGCTGCTGTCGTCGTTCTCGTTCGATGCGCTGATGGCCGCGAAGGGCGCCGCGCCAGAGTTGCCACGTGGCTGGCTGGTCGACCAGTTCGGCGAGGCTGACTGGGACAAGCTCGTGGCCCTGGATGCCGTTTCGTTACACACCAACCACAAGAAATTCGCCCCCGACCGCATCGCCGCCGTACAGGCGAAGGGCTATCGCGTGATGCTCTACACCATCAACAACGCTGACCTCGCCCAGCGCTACCTCGATGCTGGCGTCGACGGCATCTTCACCGACAACTTGCGCGAGTTCGCCGCGCGCTTTCCGGCTTTGATTTAGAAGACTACGGCCGGAAGCACGGAGGACGCGGAGAAGGTCAGGCGGCGAGCCGCTTCGAGTCCTTGATGCGAGCATCGAGATCCCGCAGCGCGGTGCGCAGGCCCTCTTCGACCACCGGGTGATAGAACGGCATCTGCAGCATCTGCTCGACGGTCATTTCCGCCTGCAGGGCCCACGCGAGCAGGTGGCCGATGTGCTCCGCATCCGGGCCGACCATCTCGGCGCCGTGGAAGCGACCGGTGACCGGGTCGCCGTAGACGCGCAGGTGGCCATGGTTGCGCAGCATCACCCGCGAACGGCCCTGGTCCTCGAACGAGACCTCACCGGCGGCAAGCGCGGTGCCCTTGAGCCCGCCGAAGCCGCGCCCGACGATTGCGATTTGCGGATCGGTGAACACGATGCCGAGCGGCGTGCGGCGAAAGCCTGGACGGACCTCGGGGAATCGAGCGGCGTTCTCGCCCGCGATGCGCCCCTCGTCGGCGGCCTCATGCAGCAGCGGCACGTCGTTGTTGGCGTCTCCGGCTATGAAGACAGCACTGGTGCCCGCCTGCAGCGTGTGCGGGTCGAAGAGGGGCACGTTGTACGGGCCCATTTCCAGCTGCGCTTTCTCGAGGGCGAGCTTGTCGAGGTTGGGGGTGCGTCCCGTCGCGGCGAGCACGTAGTCGAAGCGCTCGGTGCGCAGCCTGCCATTGAGGCCGTTGTACTCGACCTCGACCTGGTCGCCGATGCGTTTGACCCGCTTCACGTGGGCATCGGGATCGAGCTCGAACTCGGCGCCCAGGGCCTTGATCGCCGCGGCACGCACGAAGGGATCGCTGATCGGGCCTACCCGCCCGCCGCGGCCCAGGACAACCACGCGCACGCCGAGGCGCGCGAGCGCCTGGCCGATCTCGAGCCCGATGACGCCGGGGCCGAACACCGCCACGGAGCGCGGCAGGTCTTGCCAGTCGAATACGTCATCGTTCACCACCAGCCGGTCGCCCAGGCCCGCGAGGATCGGCGGGATCGCCGGGCGGGAGCCGGTGGCGATCACGATCGAGCGCGCGGTGACGCGCGGCCCGCCTTCGACCTGCAGGGTATGCGGGTCGATGAATTTCGCATAGCCGCGGATGCTATCGCCTTCGGGAATGTTGTCCACGCCCTTCAGCACGAAACCCACGAAGCGATCGCGCTCGCGCCTGACGCGCGCCATGACCTCGCGGCCGTCGACGCGCAAGGGGCCGTCGGCGTGCACCCCGAAGCCGGGGGCGCGCCCGATCGCATGCGCGGCCTCGGCCGCGGCGATCAGCAGCTTCGACGGCATGCAGCCAACCCGGGCGCAGGTGGTCCCGTATGGACCGCCTTCGATGATCACCGCGCGCGCCCCGGCGGCCTTTGCCGCACGGTAGGCCGCGAGGCCCGCCGTGCCGGCCCCGATGATCGCAACGTCAACCTTGAGCAGTTTCGTTTCCATGGTCTTGAGTCGGAAAACCTGCGTCCGAATTACGCTGCCTTCCGGTTCGTGCCGGCGAAATGCGCCTCGACGTCGTCGGCGCCTCCGATGTGCTTGCCACCGATGAACACCTGGGGCGCAGTGCCGCGCCCCGAAACCGCGCGGACCGTCGAGAACGTGACGTTCTTGCCGAGCAAGACTTCCTCGTACACCACGCCATTTCGATCAAGGATCTCCTTGGCGCGCGCACAATGCGGGCAGCCGGGCTTGCTTAAGATCACCGCGGGCTCGGGCGCCGTTTCGCGTGGCGCAAGGTAGCCCAGCATGGTGTCGGCGTCGGAGACCTCGAAAGGGTCGCCGTCGCGCTCGGGCTCGATGAACTGCTTCTCGACCAACCCGTCGCGTACCAGCATCGAGTAGCGCCACGAGCGCTTGCCGAAGCCGAGGTTGGTCTTGTCCACCAGCATGCCCATCTTCGACGAGAAATCGCCGTTGCCATCGGGGATGAAGGTGATGTTCGGGGCGTTCTGGTCCTTCTGCCACTCGCTCATCACGAAACCGTCATTCACCGACAGGCAAACGATCTCGTCCACGCCCAGGCGCGAGAACGTGGCCGC
>JANNKG010000312.1:0-3608 GCA_031396185.1 Burkholderiales bacterium
GCGCATTCGCCGCAAGTTCGCGATGAAGAACACCACCGGCTACAGCATCAACGCCCTGGTGGATTTCGCGGATCCGATCGACATCCTCGCGCACCTCATGATCGGCTCCGAGGGCACCCTCGGTTTCATCAGCGAGATCACCTACCGCACGGTCCCCGAGTACGCCGACAAGGCGAGCGCCCTGATTCTCTTCGACGACCTGGAAACCGCGTGCCGCGCCGTGACCGTCCTCAAGAGCTCGCCAGTGGCCGCCGTGGAGCTCGCCGACCGCGCCGCGCTGCGCTCGGTCGAGGACAAGCCGGGGCTGCCGGCGTCGTTGAAGGCGGTGGGACCCGGAGGTGCCGCGCTCCTGGTGGAGACGCGCGCGGCGGATCCGGCCGCGCTCGCGGCCCAGGTCCATTCGATCGAGATGGCGCTTGCCGGCATTCACACGCATGAGCCGGTACGCTTCTCGACCGATCCGCAGGAATGCGCGCGCTACTGGAATGTGCGCAAGGGCATGTTTCCGTCGGTGGGCGCGATGCGCCGCGTAGGCACCACCGTGATCATCGAGGACGTGGCCTTCCCGGTTGCGCGGCTCGCCGAGGCGACTCTCGACTTGCAGCGCCTGCTCGGGGAACACGGCTACGCCGACGCGATCATCTTCGGCCACGCCCTCGAGGGCAACCTGCACTTCGTGTTCACGCAGGATTTCAACGTGCCCTCCGAGGTTGAGCGCTATCGCGGCTTCATGGACGCGTTCTGCGCGATGGTGGTGGGGAAGTACGACGGCTCGCTCAAGGCCGAGCACGGCACCGGCCGCAACATCGCGCCGTTCGTGGAGCTGGAGTGGGGCGCCCAGGCGTACGGCCTGATGCGCCAAGTGAAGCAATTGCTCGATCCCCAGGGCCTGCTCAACCCCGGGGTGATCCTCAATGGCGATCCCGAAGCGCACCTGAAGAACCTGAAGCCCCTCCCGGCGTGCGATCCGATCGTGGACAAGTGCATCGAGTGCGGGTTCTGCGAGCCCAAGTGCCCCTCGCACGGCCTCACGCTCTCGCCGCGCCAGCGCATCGTCGGCTGGCGCGAGATCGCGCGCCTGGAGCGCCTGCCCGGCGAGGAAGCGGCGGCCGCGACGCTCAAGGTGCTCTACGACTATCATGGCATCGACACCTGCGCGGCGTGCGGGCTGTGCGCGACCGCATGCCCCGTGGGCATCGAGACCGGCATATTGATCAAGTCCCTGCGGGGGCGCCGAGCCGGAGCGTTGGCGCACGGGGTAGCCGGTGCGCTTGCGGGCCACTACGCCGCGACTACCACCGCGGTGCGCGCCGGGCTCGGCGCCGCGGACCTGCTCCACGGCCTCGTGGGCACGCGCGCCATGGAGGTTTCTCTTCGCACGCTGCGCGATATTTCCGGCGCTCGCCTGCCGAAGTGGTCGCCGAGCCTGCCACGGCCGGTGAGGTTCCAGCCGCGCGCGCGCGCGGTGCTCGGCGGCGCCGAGCGAATCGTCTACTTTCCGAGCTGTGCGGCGCGCACCATGGGCGCACAGCGCGGCGACGACACCGAAGCGCTGCCGGTGGCGGCGGAGCGGTTGTTCCGCAAGGCGGGCTTCGATGTCGTGTATCCCGAGGGAATTGCCGAGCTGTGCTGCGGTCAGCCGTTCGAGAGCAAGGGCCTGTTCGAAGCGGCGGACCGCAAATCGGCCGAGCTGGAAGCGGCCCTGCGCGACGCAGCCGAGGGCGGCCACCTTCCCATCGTCTTCGACACCAGCCCCTGCGCCTACCGCATGCAGCGCTTCTGCGGCGAGCGCCTCACGGTGCGCGACAGCATCGAGTTCATCCACGACACCGTGTTGCCCAGGGTGACGATCGCGCGGGGCGATGAAGCGATAGCGGTTCATCCGGTGTGCAGCGTGCGCAAGATGGGAACCGTGGACAAGCTCACGGCGATCGCGGCGCGTTGCAGCCCCCGGGTCGTCTCGGTCGCGGAGGTCCTGTGCTGCGGCTTCGCGGGCGACAAGGGGTTCAACCAGCCGGAGCTGAACGAACATGCGCTGCGCCACCTGAAGGCCGCTCTGCCGGCAGGCTGCGAGCGCGGTTATTCGACCAGCCGCACCTGTGAGATCGGGTTGTCGGAGCAGTCGGGCTTTCCCTACCGATCCATCGTCCATCTCGTCGACGCCTGCGCTTCGGCGCGCGGCGCCGGCACGCCGGGAGTCACGCCATGAAGGCCGCGCTTTTCATTCCGTGCTACGTGGATGCCCTGTTTCCCGAGGTGGGCATCGCGACCCTCGAATTGCTCGAGCGCCTGGGCGTGGAGGTGGAGTACCCGCTCGACCAGACTTGCTGCGGCCAGCCGATGGCCAACAGCGGCTGCGAGAAGGACGCCGCGGCCACGGAGGCGTTGTTCGTGCGCAACTTCGCGGGCTTTGACTACATCGTGGCCCCTTCGGGCAGCTGCACCCACCACGTCCGCGAGAACCTGACGGCGATCCCGCAGACGCCCGAGGTGCTCAAGGTGCGCCGCTCGGCCTACGAGCTGGTGGAGTTCGTGCACGACGTCCTGGGGGTGCGCGAATTCCCCTGGGCCGAGTTCCCCCACACGGTCGGGTTGCACAACGGCTGCGCGTCGCTGCGGGCGCTACGAACCGCCAAGATGTCCGAGATCGACGGGCCGGCCTTCTCGAAGCCCATGGCGCTGCTTTCGCAAGTGAAGGGCATCCGCTTCGTGATGCCCGAGCGGCCCGACGAGTGCTGCGGGTTCGGGGGCACGTTCTCGGTGTTCGAGGAGCCGGTGTCGGCGCGGATGGGATACGACAAGGTCAACGACCACGCGGATGCCGGGGCCGACTACATCGTCTCGGCCGACATGTCCTGCCTCATGCACCAGAAGGGCTGCGCCGAGCGCCTCGGGCTGCCGATCAAGTTCATCCACATCGCGCAGGTCCTGAACGGGACGGCGGCATGAAGCGCATCGACCACTCCGAAGCGGCGTCTAAGTTCATCGAGGCGAAGGACCACCTCGAGTTCCACGACAAGCGGCTGTGGGACCTGCGCAAGAAGCGCGACCGCGAGAGCGAGCACCTGCCCGAATGGGAAGAGCTGCGTACGCTCGCCTCGCAGATCAAGGAGCACACGCTCACCCACCTCGCCGACTACCTCGAGGAGTTCGAGCGCAACGCCATCGCCAACGGCGCGACGGTGCACTGGGCGCGCGATGCCGCCGAGCACAACCAGATCGTCTTCGACATCATGTCGCGTCGCGGCGCGCGCGTGCTGGTCAAGGCCAAGTCGATGCTCACCGACGAGTGCGAGATGCGCCCGTTCCTGGAGACGCGCGGCATCGAGGTGATGGAGACCGACCTGGGCGAGCGCATCCAGCAGCTGGACGACGAGCCGCCCAGCCACATCGTCGTGCCCGCCGTCCACAAGCTGCGCGGCGACGTGGCGCGGGTGTTCTCGGAGAAGATCGGCACCGATCCGAAGAACAGCGACGTGCACTACCTGGCGGAGAGCCAGCGCATGCACACGCGGCCCTACTTCCTCAGGGCGGAAGCCGGCATGACCGGGGCCAACTTCGCCGTCGCCGAGACCGGCACCGTGGTCGTGTGCACCAACGAGGGCAAC
>JANNKG010000339.1:0-4728 GCA_031396185.1 Burkholderiales bacterium
GGCGACGTGTATGTGGTGCGATTTACCGTCGTGGATACCGGCATCGGCATCGCCGCCGACGATTTGGCCACCTTGTTCGCGCCGTTCATGCTGGGGGGGGCGGCTGGGGGCGCATCGCGGCAGGGCGGTACGGGGTTGGGCCTTTCGATCTCCCGGCGCCTCGCGACCCTCATGGGCGGGGCGATCGACCTGCGAAGCGAGCCGGGCCGCGGCACGACCGCCCTCCTCACGGTGCGCCTGCCGGTCGTGCCAGCCGGTGCCGCTCTACCCGAGCGCCCACGCACCGGTGAAGTCCGCGCTATCGCGGCTGCGCGGGAGCTGACGGAACACGCCCGAGTGGCACGCGGGGCCACGCGCGTGATGGTCATCGACGACCATCCGATCAATCGCATGGTGTTGCAGCGCCAGGTCGGGGCGCTGGGATATGCCGCGGAAACCGCCTCGAGCGGAGCCGAGGCGTGGGAGAAATGGAAGGGTAGGGGCTTCGCCGCCCTGGTGACCGATTGCAACATGCCCGGGATGGACGGCTACGAGCTGGCGGGGCGAATCCGCGCTGCCGAGGCCATCGACGGCGGTGGCCGCACGGTGATCATTGCGTGCACCGCCAACGCGATCGCGGGCGAAGCGGAGAAGTGCCTCGGTGCGGGGATGGACGACTACGTCTCCAAGCCCGTCGAGCTCGCCCGGCTGGAGCGCAAGCTCGCCCAGTGGCTGCCGGACTCGAATCCCGATTGCCCGATCGAGGGAGCTTTCATCGCGCAGCTCTCCGGCGGCGATCGGGCGCTGGAGATGGAGGTCGTGCAACGCTTCCAGGGATGCCATGTCGAGGACGCGGGGAAGCTTCGAGCGGCGGTCGGTGCGTCCGATTTCGACCGGGTGGTCGGGTCTTCCCACCGCATCCAGGGCGCGAGTCGCACCATCGGGGCGATGTCGCTGGCAGCGGTGTGCGAGCGGCTGGAGAGCGCGGGAAGGGCTCGGGACGCCGCGATCATCGCGGTCGAGATGCCCCGCTTCGAGCACGAGGACCAGCGGCTCGGAGCGTACCTTAGGGGGATGCGAGGGTGACGCAAGCCCCGGGCATTGCGGGCCTGCGCTTCCTGGTGGTGGAGGATCACGAATTCCAGCGATGGGCGATGGGCAACGTCCTCGAGTCGCTGGGTGCCAAGTACGTCTTCTCGGCCGGCGACGGCCGGGCCGCACTCGAAATCCTGCGCGGCCTCGACGACCCCATCGATATCGTCATCAGCGACCTCGACATGCCCGGCATGGACGGGATGGAGCTGATCCGCCACCTCGGCGAATCGGGCGGGAATCCGTCGCTGATCCTCGCCAGTAGCCTGGACCGTGCGCTGGTGGCGTCCGTCGAGACGATGGCCAAGGTGTACGGCGTGGCCCTGCTGGGCGCCATCCAGAAGCCGGTCACGGCCAGGGTCCTGCAGGCGCTCATCGACGAGCACCGCGCCGGCCCGGATGTGGCGCGGACACCCGCAGCCGCCCGGATCTTTACGGTCGAGGAAGTGCTGGAGGGCCTGCAACGCGGGCAGTTCGAACCGTTCTTCCAGCCGAAAGTCGAGATGTGTTCGGGGGCGGTCAAGGGGGCGGAAGCGCTGGCGCGGTGGCGGCACCCCGCTGAAGGCGTGATCGGCGCGGTCTCGTTCATACCCCTGCTGGAGCGCAGCGGACACATCGCGGCGTTCACCGAGATGATGGTGAAGAGCGCGGCGGCCTGCTGCCAAGCGTGGCGCGAACTGGGATACGAAGCGGGCCTGTCACTCAACCTCTCGCCGGAGACCCTCGCCGACGTGGACCTTTCCGACCAGATGGTGAGGCTGGTGCTCGCCCAGGGCCTGGTTCCCCAGGACGTGATCTTCGAGGTCACCGAATCGGCGATGGCCGCCAATCTCGGGCGCGCTCTCGAAAATCTCTCACGCCTGCGGATGAAGGGCTTCGGCTTGTCGATCGACGATTACGGCACCGGCTACTCGTCGATGCAGCAGCTGGCGCGCATCGCGTTCACCGAGCTGAAGATCGACCAGGCGTTCGTGAGGAATGCGGCCGACCAGGAGCCGAGCCGTGCAATGCTCGAGTCGAGCCTCGAGATCGCGGGCAAGCTCAGGATCGCCGCGGTGGCCGAGGGTGTGGAGTCGCGCGAGGAATGGGACCTGCTGCGCGACCTCGGATGCGATTTCGCCCAGGGCTATTACGTTGCGAAGCCGATGGAGTCCAGCGCATTCCTCGGTTGGCTCGGCGCCCGCAACGTGGTGGTGTAGCCGACCTACGGTGGGGCGAATCCCCCGGGCGGCACGAATGCCTTGCCATCGGGCGTCTCGGGCGTGGGCCGTGCCCGTGCCTCGGCGATCACCGCCGCGGCGCTCGTCTCGCGCGCCGCCTTGCGCAGCCACGCGTTGTTCGCGTCGAGCATCTCGCGAGTGAGCTTGTAGCGCCCCGCCGCAATTGCCTCCACCAGCGCACGGGATAGCTTCGGGGAATAGTGGTAGATGTCGGTGAAGTGATCGAGGTCCATGACGATCGAAGGCTCGGCGTGGAAATCGAAGATCTCCACGTTCCCGTGGGCGCGCGTCCGCTCGAACAGCCAGTCGCGAAACTGGAGCGTGACTTCCACCTGGTTGCGCTGCTGGAAGTCGAGCCACACCAGGATCGCGTAGGGCGCATAGACGAAAGTGAACCGGGTGCCCGGGTACTTCTCGATGAGCGGTGCGAGGTTTGCCTCGAAGCTCGCCTTCATGCCCTCGAGGGTGCGGTCGGGCTGGCGGAACCGGGCGTTGAGGTTGGCCGGGTCGAGCGCCTGCACCGCCTTGGCCGCGAAGAACTGGTAGCCCTCGGCCCAGTACCACATGCGCTTGGGATCGGTATTGAAGCGCGTCCACTCGAGCCCGAGTGCGGTCTCCAGGGACTTGCGCAGCGTCCCGATGCCGAGCAAGTACGGCAGGTCGTTCCAGCGCGCGTCGTCGTACAGGTAGCCCGGAAAGGGCTCGGTGAATCCGCTGCGGTCGGGGACGCCCGAGAACGCGTTGTAGTCGAGGTTCATCACGATGTGCCGGGGTTTGCCGGTCGCGAGCGCCACTCGCAGCAGCTGGCCCGCGTCATAAGCGGTTTGCGCCGATACCGAAAGGTTGATCGTCCGGCCTCCCAGCGTGCGATCGACTTCCGCGGGCACCAGGTTCTCCATCAGCGAGGAGCCGGTCACGATGCGGTCGTAGTCGTAGTGCCTTGCGAGGCCGGGATTCTCGTAGCGCTGCCACGCGGGATAGAAGCGCGCCGGGAAAGGACCGGCCTTCCGGTAGTGCTGGAACGGGTCGACCCAGGCGTTGAAGGCGATGACCGCCAGCGACAGGGCGAGCGCCATGCCCGACAGGGTGAGGACGAAGCGGCGCGCCATCTCAGAAGATGAAGTAGATGAATTCGGTCGCGTTCTGCACGAACACCAGCGACACGGCCAGCAACAGCCCGAAGGCGTAGGGCAGGCGCGGCGCGCGCAGCTCGAGCGAATCGACGATCTGGTTGGAGTTCCGCGGGGTGAATGTAAGGACCAGCGCGAGGGCAAGGATGGCGAGCGTGAGGAGGCCGCTGTAGAGCTCGGCGGGCGGCACGGCGCTCCGGGCGATCCAGCCCCACTCGGGGACGGTGAGCCGCAGGTCGACGCCGTTCAAACCCGCGATCGAGGCGAGGATCGCGCCCGCATCCCCGAGCGAGGCGGCGCGGAAGACCACCAGCGCCGCGCTCACGAAGAGGAAGGTGATCGCGATGGCCACCGGACGCGGGAGCGGCGTGCCGCGCTTTCGCCAGAAATGGAATACCACCAGCGCCAGCCCATGCAGCGTTCCCCAGATCACATAGGTCCAAGCGGCCCCGTGCCAGAACCCGCCGATGGCGAAGGTCACCACGTAAAGCGCCAGCATCCGCGCCTCGCTCCCGCGGTTGCCGCCGAGCGGGATGTAGACGTAGTCCCTGAGGAAGCGCGACAGCGTGATGTGCCAGCGCCGCCAGAACTCCTGGATGTTCACCGAGAGGTAGGGCGAGTGGAAGTTGATCGGCAGCCGGATATTGAGCATCAGCGCGGCCCCGAGCGCCATGTCGGTATAGCCGCTGAAGTCGAACACCAGCTGCATCACGTAGGCGAGCATCGTGATCCAGCCGTCGATGAAGGAGAGCGATTGCGCGTTGGCGAAGCCTGCGTTGGCCCAGGGCGCGAGCGCGTCGGCCACCAGCACCTTCTTGCCGAGGCCGAGAACGAAGAGCGCGAGGCCGCGCGCCATGTTCTCCCAGTCGAAGCGCTTGAGATTGTCATCGGCGAACTGCGGCATCATCTCCTTGTGGTGGATGATGGGTCCGGCCAGCAGGTGCGGGAAAAACGTGACGAAGAGAAGGTAGTTGGTCGCGCTGTATTCCGCAGCCTTGCCTTTCCACGCGTCCACCAGGTACGCGATCTGGGTGAACGTGAAAAAGCTGATGCCGAGCGGGAGCGCCACGCGCAGGAGGCCTACGCTCGCGCCGGTCACCGCATTCAGGTTCGCGATGAAGAAGTCGGCGTACTTGTAGTAGCCGAGGAGGATCAGGTTGAAGACGATGCCCGCCGCGAGGATTGCCTTGCGGTTGCGCCCAGCGGCCGCGTCGCGTGACAGTTTGTGGCCGACCGCGTAGTTGACCACCACCGAACCCAGGAGGATCCAGACGAAGTCGAGGCGCCACCACGCGTAGAAGAACACC
>JANNKG010000355.1:0-6208 GCA_031396185.1 Burkholderiales bacterium
GCGTGGAGACGCCGAAGTTGTCGGTGAGGCCCCCGTCTGCGACTTTGATATAGCGAGTGCGCCGATCCTGGTACGCCGTGACCGCCCGCGCAATCGCATTCAGCAGCCGCGGCGCCTCGGGCCTTTGCCGGAAAGCCGTGATGAACTCGGGCAGCGGCTGGCAACTATCGGGATAGGTGCGGATGACGACCGGCGCGAAAACGACCGGCACTGCCATGGACGCCGCGACCGCGTCGGCCACGCTATACCGCGAGAGGTCGCTGCAGAGGACCAGGAAGAGCGGCGGCAGGAACGGAAACGGCACGCGGTGGTAGAGATCCGTCGCGTGAATTCGGATCGCCGTCCCGGGGCGGCGATAGATGTCGGCGAACGTCGCGCCGCGAAAGATCCGTTTGTCGAGCGACTCGGCGAAGTTCTCGCGTGCGTTGAGGCCACCACCCAGCATTCGCATGAGGTTCGCGGGGTTCAACGACAGACGCATACCGCTCTCGAACCCCGGCAGCAACACGTCGTTGCGAAAGCGCGCCAGGCCCTCGCGGCCGAAGACGCCGTAGTGGGCGGCGGTGAGCGAGCCTCCGGAGACGCTGCTGATCATCGCGACGTCGTCCAGGAGGTCGCCATCGGGCGTCTTGAGGCTCTCGAGCGCGGTGAGCACTCCGTGCGCGAAGGCGGCCGCCCGCAAGCCACCGCCCGAGAATGAAAGCAGGATGGAGTTCTCGCGCATCACGTCCTCGGGCGCGCCCATGTTGGGCGGCGTCGCGGCGGAAAGCGGCTCGTTGGTCGCGGGATTGAAGATGGTTGTGGCGCAACCGGCAAGGGCGCCCAGTGCCGCGAAAACGATCAGGATCATCCTGCCGGACATGGCAGGAGAATACTTCAGTCGCCTCCCGGGCTCCCGCAAACCGTAAGACGGAGTGTTCATTTCGGGGCTCGAGTCCGACGGCGGCAAGCTTGTGCCAGAATGGTTCGGTGAAAACCGCGGCGCAGATCCTCCAATCCAAGCCCAGCCAGGCCGTCCACGCAATCACGCCGGCGGCGTCCGTGTTCGACGCCGTGAAGATGATGGCGGACAAGGGCATCGGCGCCCTCTTGGTGATGGATGGCGATGCCATCGCCGGGATCATCACGGAGCGCGACTACGCGCGCAAGATCATCCTCGTGGGCCGGTCCTCGAAGGAAACGCCGGTGACCGACATCATGACTCGGAAGGTCATGTTCGTGCGTCCCGACCAGACGTCCGAGGAGTGCATGGCGCTAATGACGGAGAACCGGGTCCGGCACCTGCCCATCCTCGACTCCGGCAAGCTCGTGGGCCTCATCTCGATCGGCGACCTGGTAAAGGACATCATCTCCGATCAGCGCTTCGTCATCGAGCAACTCGAGCAATACATCCGCGGCGAGCGATAGCTGGCTCGAACAATTGGTACGGCCACGTAGTCATATGCCGCGCCCTCGTCCCGCCACTAACGAAATGAACAACGGCGGAACAAGGGGATTGCCATGCGGGGCTCTCGGGCGGGATTCCTGATCGCAGCGTTGCTGGTGTGCGGGGTCGCGGAAGGGGCGGACTGGTCGCCACCCCGGCGCGGCCCCGGCTACGCGCCGGCGTGGGACTGAGGGACGAGCTCGAGGCGCTGCATCCGGCCTGCTTCGGCTGGGCGCTCGGATGCTGCCGCTGGAATCGCGAGGAGGCCGAGGACGTGCTGCAGAGCTCATATCTCAAGGTTCTCGACGGGCGCGCGGCGTTCGAAGGGCGATCGAGCACGAAGACGTGGCTCTTCGCGGTGATCCGGCGCACCGCCGCCGAGCGCCGCCGCCGGCAGTGGCTATTCGACCTCCTTCCGTCGCGGCTGATGCGGCTCGAGCCGGAGCCGGCAATGGCGCCGGATCCCGAGACGCTCGCGGACGTATCCGAGTCGGGTGCGCGGTTGCGCGCGGCCCTCATGAAGCTCGCGCGCCGGCAGCGCGACACGCTGCACCTCGTCTTCTACGAGGATCTCACGATCGAGGAAGCGGCCGGCGTGCTGCGCATTTCCGTCGGCAGCGCGCGCACCCACTACCACCGCGGCAAGAAGCGGCTGCGGCAGCTCCTGGAACAACCCGAATGAGCGACGACGACCGCCGCCTGCGCGAGGGCTTCGCGTCGCTGCGGCGCGAGGAGCAGGCGCGCGCATCGCCGCTCGATCGCGTGCTTGCCCGCCGCCCGCGCGCGTGCCGCATCGTGGCGGCTCCGGCGCTGGCAGTGGCCGTTGCGGTCGCCGCGGTGGCCGTGATCATCGGCCAGGCGCTCGAATCGCGGCGACCCGATCCCGGAATGTCGCTGGCCGAGTGGACCGAGCCCACCGCATTCCTGCTGCGCACCCCGGGCGGCGACCTGCTCACCACCGTGCCGGAATTCGCGCGCACGCCGCCCATGAACCCACAAAGGAGCCCTTCGCCATGATCCGAGCCATCGTCGCCACGCTTCTCTTCGTCGTCCTGATTCCGACCGGTCTCGCGCAGCAGCCGGGGCCCGACCCCATCGCCGAGCACGTGTTTCCGCCGGATCTCGTGATGCGGCATGCGGCCGAGCTCGGGCTCGACGAGCGCCAGCGCGCCGGCATCAAGGAGGCCGTGCATAAGGCCCAGGCGCGCTTCGTCGACGCGCAATTCGACCTGCAGGGCGAGGCGGAACGCATGGTGAAGCTGCTCCAAACCCGCCCGGTGGATGAGAGCGCGGTGCTGGCGCAAGCCGACAAGGTGATGGGCCTCGAGCGCGAAGTGAAGAAGACGCATCTCGGGCTCCTGGTGCGCATCAAGAACCTGCTCACGCCGGCGCAGCAGGAGAAGCTCTCCGGGCTGCGGAAAAGGCCCTGAATCATCGGGTGAACGCCCGCGACGGCAGGATGGGAGGGAGCGCCCGGGTGACGGTGTTCATATTCACGCCCAAAACGAGGACGGCTGGGCTACGCTAGGCCCATTCGCGTCGCATCGAAGCTCGAAATGCCTTCAGCGTTGCGCACAACGGTCGTCGCCGCCCTTGTCCTGCTTGCCGCCTCGTTCGGCGCGCATTCGCAGGCGCCCGGCCGCGTGTACCAGATCGGGCTGCTCGCGAATTCCACGCCCCTCGCCGCGCTGCCCCAGGTCGACGCGGGGCGCGCTTTTCTCGAGGCGTTGCGGGAGTGCGGCTGGGTGGATGGGAGAAACATCAGGATCTACTGGCGCTCCGCCGAAGATCGGTACGAACGTCGCCCCGCCCTGATCGCCGAGCTTCTTGCGGTGCCGGTCGACGTCATGGTGGTAAGCGACTATGGGGCGGTGAATGACGCGCTGAAGCAGACGAAGACCCTGCCGATCGTCGCGGTCGGGTTATCCAATTGGGAGGTTGTGGTGGAATCCCTGTCGAGGCCGGGCCGAAACGTGACCGGCTTGAGCGGGAGCACCGGTCCTGCGATACACGGAAAGAATCTCTCGCTGCTGAAGGAGATAGCGCCGAAGATTTCGCAAGTGGCATTCCTCGTGCCCTGGTTCGCGTCCTCGGACATCGACGACTGGCCCGAGCTCATCGAGCCGGCGCGCGCGCTTGGATTGCGCGTCTCAATGCAGAAGTTCGAGTCCATCGACCGTATCGAAGCCGCGATCGACGAGGCGGCGCGGCGAGGGGCGCAGGCCATCTACGCGGATGCCTGGCAACCGTTCTACCTCAAGGAGAACCAGCTCCGGGTGCAGCGCGGAGCCGAGCGCCATCGCTTGCCCACCCTCTACGTTTACCACGGCAGCTCCGACAACGGCGGCCTGCTTACCCACTCCACCGACCTGACCCAGCGCTACCGCCGGGCCGCGCTTATGGTCGACAGGATCCTCAAGGGCGCGAAGCCGGGGGACATTCCCATCGAGCAGCCGTCCCGGTACGAGCTGGTGATCAACCTGCGGGCGGCGAAAGCGATCGGGATCACGGTGCCGGCGTCGGTGCTGGCTCAGGCGGACCGGGTGATTCGATGACGATCAAGCAGCGCGCTTCAACCCCTTCTTCTCGAAGCTGAACACCTCGCCCTTCGAGTCCACGCGAATCGTATCCTTTGGCCCGAACTTGCCTTCCAGGATCGCCTTCGACAGCGGGTTCTCGAGCTGCTGCTGGATCGCGCGCTTGAGCGGCCGGGCGCCGTAGACCGGATCGAAGCCTGCCTTCGCGAGCTCGGCGACAGCGGATTCCGAGATCTCGATATCCATGTCCATCGCGCGAAGGCGCTTCTCGAGGTCCCGCAGCTGCACGCGGGCGATCGAGGCGATGTTGGCTTCGTCGAGAGCGTGAAACACCACGATCTCGTCGATGCGGTTCACGAACTCGGGGCGGAAGTTGGACTTGACCTCCCCCATGACCGCGAGCTTCACGACCTGGTAGTCCTGGCCGGCCATCTGCTGGATCATCTGCGAGCCGAGGTTGGAGGTCATCACGATCACCGTGTTCTTGAAGTTCACCGTGCGGCCCTGGCCGTCGGTCATGCGGCCGTCATCGAGGACCTGCAGCAGGACGTTGAAGACATCCGGGTGCGCCTTTTCGATTTCGTCGAGGAGGATCACGCAATACGGCTTCCGGCGAACGATCTCCGTGAGGTGACCGCCCTCCTCGTAGCCCACGTATCCCGGAGGCGCGCCGATGAGGCGGGCGACCGAGTGCTTCTCCATGTACTCGGACATGTCGATGCGGACGAGGTGGTCCTGCGAGTCGAACAGGAACTCGGCGAGTGCCTTTGAGAGCTCGGTCTTGCCGACGCCCGTGGGGCCGAGAAAGAGGAACGAGCCGTAGGGGCGGTTGGGATCCGAGAGTCCAGCGCGTGAGCGGCGAATGGCTTCGGAGACGAGGCGCACGGCTTCGTCCTGACCGACCACGCGCTCGTGGAGGCGCTCCTCCATCTTCAGAAGCTTGGCGCGCTCGCCCTGGAGCATCTTCGAAACCGGGATGCCGGTGGAACGGGAGACGACTTCGGCGATTTCTTCGACGCCGACTTGGGTACGAAGCAACTGAGGACGACCCTCACCCCGGCCCTCTCCCAAGGGAGAGGGAGAATTTGCCGCTTCAGCGTCCTTCAGTTTCTTTTCTAGAGCGGGGATCGTGCCGTATTGAAGCTCGCTCATCTTGCTCCAGTCGCCCTTGCGCTTGGCGTCCTCCATGGCGAGCTTGGCCTTCTCGAGCTCCTCCTTCACGTGGGTCGAGCCCTGCACGCGCGCCTTCTCGGACTTGAGGATCTCGTCGAAGTCCGCGTACTCCTTCTCCAGGCGCTTGATCTCGTCGTCGATGAGGCCGAGGCGCTTCTTGGACGCCTCGTCCTTCTCCTTCTTCACCGCCTCGCGCTCGATCTTCAACTGGATGATGCGGCGTTCGAGGCGGTCCATCACCTCGGGCTTGGAGTCGATCTCCATCTTGATGCGGCTGGCCGCCTCGTCGATGAGGTCGATCGCCTTGTCCGGCAGGAAGCGGTCCGTCACGTAGCGGTGCGAGAGCTCGGCGGCCGCGATGATCGCAGGGTCCGTGATGTCGACACCGTGGTGGACCTCGTACTTCTCCTTGAGACCGCGCAGGATGGCGATGGTGTCCTCCACCGAGGGCTCGTCCACGAGCACCTTCTGGAAGCGCCGCTCGAGCGCCGCGTCCTTCTCGATGTACTTGCGGTATTCGTCCAGCGTCGTCGCGCCCACGCAATGCAATTCGCCCCGCGCGAGCGCGGGCTTCAGCATGTTGCCGGCGTCCATCGCGCCCTCGGCCTTGCCGGCGCCGACCATGGTGTGCAGCTCGTCGATGAAGACGATCGTCTGCCCCTCGTCCTGGGAGAGCTCCTTCAGCACGTTCTTCAGGCGCTCCTCGAACTCGCCGCGGTACTTGGCGCCGGCGATGAGCATGCCCATGTCGAGCGAGAGGACGCGCTTGCCGCGCAGCCCCTCGGGCACCTCGTCGTTCACGATGCGCTGGGCGAGGCCCTCGACGATCGCGGTCTTGCCGACGCCGGGCTCGCCGATCAGCACCGGGTTGTTCTTGGTGCGGCGCTGCAGCACCTGGATCACGCGGCGGATCTCCTCGTCGCGGCCGATGACCGGGTCGAGCTTGCCGCTCTTCGCGCGCTCGGTGAGGTCGATGGTGAATTTCTTGAGCGCCTCGCGGCCGCCTTCCTGCTCGGCGCTGTGGACGGTCTCGTTGCCGCGGACTGCTTGAACGGCATTGGCAAGCGCCGTC
>JANNKG010000375.1:0-3740 GCA_031396185.1 Burkholderiales bacterium
AGGCGGGGCTCAAGACCTTCCGCGAGATCGCGCGCACCAACGGCTTCTCGGTTCGCAAGGGCCACACGCTGCTCGCGGGCCTGGTCGCCTCCGGCGAGGTGCCGTTCGCACTCACCACCTACAGCCACGGCGCCGAGAAGATGAAGGCGCGCGGCGCGCCGGTGGAGTGGTTTGCCATTCCCCCCGCGATCGGGCGGGCGAACGGCGTCGCGATCGTGCGCAGGCCCGCCCATCCCCACGCGGCGGCGCTCTTCGCCGACTTCGTGCTTTCGCCCGAGGGGCAGGCGATCCTCGAGCGCGGCGGCTACGTGCCCGCGAACCTGAAGGTCGAGAGCCCGCAGCAGAAGCTCCCGCTGAAATTCGTCGATCCCGCCGTGGTGCTCGACGAGGACGCCAAGTGGAAGAAGCTCTACTCGGAGATCGTGCTCGGGAACGCGAAGTGACCGCGGAGCGTCTCGATCCGCGGCGCACCGCGCTGCTGCTTTTCGATTTCCTGCGCGGCCATGTCGAGAAGGATGCGGCATCGCGCGCGCGGTTCGCGCCCGTGGTCGCAAACGCCGCGCGGATTCTCGAGGGCGCACGCGCCGCAGGCGTGCTGGTGGCCTATGCCACGGCCGATCATCGCGCCGACCGCGGCACCAGCGTCGGCACCGTGCGCGATACCGACAACCGCCTTCGCCCTCTGGCACCGGGTGCGGCCGATGGCCCGCTGCTCACCGGGGGCACCCCAGAGACCCAGGTCGTCGAGGCGCTCGCGCCGATCGCCTCCGACTTCATCGTGCCCAAGCACCGCTGGAGCGCCTTCCACGGGACCTATCTGGAGACGGCGCTGCGTGCGCGGGGCGTTGACACCCTGATCCTTTGCGGAGGCTCGACGGACGTGGGCATCGCCTCGACCGCGTTCGCCGCTCGCGACCTGGACTACAGCTTGGTGGTTGCGTCCGACGCCTGCACTTCCCCGGAGCATGACAACCACGACCAGCTGATGCGCCGGGTGTTTCCCCGCATGGCGCGGGTGCGCACTTCGGACGCGATATGCCAAATGCTCCGACAAGGAACGTAGGCATGGGCCGACCGAGGTAGCAGAATTTACCGATACTGCCCGTTGAACCCTGCCGCGAGAATCCTTCCATGCCGTTATTTGGGGGAGGGGGTCGATGAGCTGGTATCGGGTGGTGTTCTGGCGGGCGGACGACGACCTGCTGCAATCGGACGCCCTCGAGTTCGTCGAAGACTACTGCCGCATGTTTCGCGCGGCCGGACTGCGCATCCCGGCGGCCTTCGGGCGCCGCTCGGAAACCGGCCACGTCTACTTCCTCAATCCCCTCGCATCCGCGTTCTACTTTACGAATTCGCGACGCAGCTTGTGTGCGCAGCAACTCCTGGCTAACGGCGCCGCGCGCCCCTGCATCGAGGCTCCCGACATCTCTCTGTGCGTTCCCGTGACCTGCGGGAAGTAAACCGTACCCGAAAGGCGAATTCCCCTCCCCGAACTGCCGAATATTCCCTTTCGCGGGGGCCTTGCGAAGCGTTAAGGTAGCGGCATTACAAGACCGACGCAGTTTCCGCGCGCACGCCCATGTCCCGTACGACCATTCCGGTGGCGCACCTTTACGCCATCCTCGATCGCGAATTCCGGCGGCTGCGGCCGAGCGAGTGCACGGACTGCACCGTGCCGTTGCCCTATTGGCGCCGACCTCCGGATGATGTCTCCGCGAACTGGTTCATTGGCACGCCGCGCGAGTGCCGGCACGGCTGCCATCGGCTCGTGGCCGAGATGCTTGCAGGCCTCTGGACCCGCTACGACATCGACCGCACCCCGGTTCAGTGAGGCGAGGCAGCGCCCTGAGAGTCGTCGTCGACCAGGTTGTGGTCGAGAAGCTTGCGCCACAGGCGCTCGTTGGAGCGCGTAAGGCGGGTGTTGGCGCGGCTCAGGTCCTCGCGGGCCTCATTGCCGCGCTCGACTGCGGTCTGCAGGAGGTAGGCCGCGGCCGCTAGCTGGGCGAGGCTGCGCATCAGGCGCAGGTCCTCCGAGTCGAAGCGCCGCTGGTCGTCGTGGGCGATCACCCAGACGGTGCCGACCGGCTCGTTGAGGATCGAGAAGGGCACCAACAGCACCTCACCCACGGGGGGAGTGGCCTCTCGCATCGCCGAGAAAAAGATGTGGGGACGCGACATCAACTGGGGCGCATTCTGGTCGATCACGATGCCGCAGGGGCTGGCGTTGCGGGGCAGCGAGCCGCCCTTGTAGCTCGCCCACTGGCCGGCAATAGCGACCCAGCGAAACACGCTCTCGACGCCCTCACGCTCGATGAGGCTCACACCGGCCGTCTGGGCGTCGCAAAGCTCGAGCGCCGCCGTGCAGAGTCGCCCCAGGGTATCGCCGCCCGCAGCAAGCACTGCGCCAATGGCCAGGAGGGCTCGGTTTTCCGCAGCGTAGTCGGGGGCTCGCCCCGGTCGCCGCGAAATTTCTTCGGTGATCAGGACCGACTTCAGCGCGTCTTCGCCGGATTGCTCCAGGATGTGATTCATCAAGGTGTCTCCCGCTTGCGATCTGGCAAGGGCGTGGACTACGAATCATGCGCCGTTCGCCGGGAGAAGTCTGTGCGCAGTCGTACAAAGGGTTCCCCGGGTCAGCGATAGCGTCATTGCGAGTGTGTATGCTGGCGTCGCACTTCCTTCCAAATCGCATCATTTTTCACGGGAGATCGAAAATGAAGCTACCTGGCGTGCGCCGCCTGGTCCTCGCAGTCTCCGTCGCAGCAGCATTCGCATTTCCCCTTCCCGCGTTCGCCGCGAGCAGTCCGACCCACGCGGTCATTCATTCGGCCTCCGTCGATGACGGGGCCACCCAGCTCACGCTTCGGGGCCTGCGCTTTACCGGCGTCAAGTCCCTGAAGGTCATGATGGGCGGTGTGGCCGTGCCACTGCCGGTCGCCACGGTGACGCCAACGCAACTGGTTGCGAACCTCCCCGCCGGTCTCGCCGATGGCACCTACGTGGTGCGGGTGGGCAACGGCAAGGGACACGATGATGAGGAATTCTTCTTCACCGTCGGGGCGGAAGGCGGCGACGGGCCTGCGGGCCCGCAAGGCATCCCGGGTGCGCCCGGGGCCCAAGGCCCTGTAGGTCCGCAAGGTATTCCAGGTGCAACCGGCGCCTCAGGCCCTGCGGGTCCGCAAGGCATTCCGGGTGCGACCGGCGCCTCAGGCCCTGCGGGTCCACAAGGCATCCCGGGTGCAACCGGCGCCTCAGGCCCTGCGGGTCCGCAAGGCATTCCGGGTGCGACTGGCGCCCAAGGCCCCGTGGGTCCACAAGGCGTTCCGGGTGCGACAGGCCCTACGGGTCCGGTCGGGACCGCGCTCGCGTACGCGCACGTCCTGGCTGACGGGACGATCGGAAACAGCAGCGGGAACGTCACGGCCTTGAAGGTCGCGCCCGGCATTTACTGCTTCGGAGTCAGCGGGGGGACGGTTCGCGTCGCCGTGGCGAGTCTCGACGCGCAGGTGAACGTCGGGGGAACGGTGCAGGCGGGCGTCTTTGCTGCGAGCATCTGCCCGGCGGACAAGAGGCATATTTTCGTCATCACCCGCGATCAGGCGCAGGACGGCGGGAGCCCCGGTTCCGATCGCGCCTTCTACATGATCGTCAACTGATGCCGCTCGTGCGCGGGTCGCTCCTCGACCCGCGCACGGGTGACTTGCGTTCGTAATGCTGGTGCCGGGAGGGGGAATCGAACC
>JANNKG010000380.1:0-2455 GCA_031396185.1 Burkholderiales bacterium
CGAGGGGCACCGGGGCTGGAGGTTAGGCAAATCTGTACCGCCGCAAGGGGCACCGGGGCTGGAGGTTAGGCAAATCTTGGGAACGCAGATGGCCGCCGCTGGAAGGCGGGTGGGCGCCGGGAAAGGGAAAAAGGGTTGGGCTCCACTCGATGCGCGCCACGAACTCCAATCACTGCCTCCCCCCAGATTTTATCTGTGACCATCCGCTTTTCATCTGCGGCCATCTGCGTTTCACAGATTTGCGCCCGGATAACTCCCCGCCGTCCCTCAAACGCGCTTCTTGAATTCCTCGGTCGCGGCGATCAGGCGCGAGCGGATGCCGGGCTCGAAGGCGGAGTGGCCAGCATCAGGAACGATCACGTATTCGGCCTCGGGCCACGCATGGTGGAGATCATCGGCCGAGACCGCCGGGCACACGATGTCGTAGCGCCCCTGCACGATCACGCCCGGGATCGATTTCAAACGGTGGGCGTTGTCCAGCAGGAAATCGGGCGGCAGGAAGATATCGTGGCGGAAGTAATGCGCCTCGATGCGCGCCAAGCCCAGGGCCACGCGGTCCGAGGCGAAGTCCGCCACCAGCGCGGGATTCGGCAGCAGCGTCGAGCACGATCCCTCGTAGACGCTCCACGTGCGCGCGGCGGGCATGTGCACTGCGGGATCGGGATCCACCAGGCGGCGATGGTAGGCCGTGGACAGGTCGGCCCGCTCGGCAACCGGGATGTAGCCGGAGAACGCGCGCCACGGCTCCGGGAATATCGCGCGCACGCCGTACAGGAACCAGTCGATCTCGCTGGGCCGGCAGAGGAAGATGCCGCGCAGCACGAGACCCAGGCAACGCTCGGGATGGTGCTCAGCGTAGGCGAGCGCGAGCGTCGAGCCCCACGAGCCGCCGAAGACCAGCCAGCGTTCGATGCCGAGATGCTTGCGCAGGCGCTCGAGGTCCTCGATCAGCTTGGGCGTGGTGTTGTTTTCAAGGCAGCCCAGGGGCGTGGAGCGCCCGGCGCCGCGTTGGTCGAAGATCACCACGCGGTAGAAGGCGGGGTCGAAGAACTGCCGGTGCACGGCACTTGATCCCGCCCCCGGACCGCCGTGCAGGAATACCGCAGCGACGCCCTTCGGATTACCCGACTGCTCGTAGTACATGCGGTGGGGCGCTTCGAGGTCGAGCATTCCCGAGGCAAATGGCTCGATCGGGGGGAAGAGCGGCAGCAGGGGCGCGTTGGGCGCCCGGTGATCCTGGGGCATGAACTCGAGTTGCCTGGAGGGGGTCCGGTGAGCTTAACAGATGCCTTTGGAACCCTGCCGCAGCCTTCCTTGCGATGTATCAACAGTTCGCCAGGGGCAAATCCGGTAAACTATGTTGCAATGCAACATCAAGAATAAGAGGCCTCGGGTGGAAGCGATGCTCTATCAAATGTACGACTGGCAACGGGCCTCCCTGGAGCCGTGGCGTCTCTTCGCACGGGCCGCCAACGAGATTTACGGCCACCCCGACAGCCCGCTTTCCTATCTTCCCGGCAGCCGCAACGTCGCCGCTGCCTTCGACCTCATGACGCGGCTCACCCAGCGCTACGAGCGGCCCGATTTCGGCATCACGTCGGTGCGCGTGGGCGACAAGGACTTCAAGGTGCGCGAGGTGTACGAGGCGCAGCAGCCCTTCTGCCGCCTGCTGCACTTCGTGAAGGATCGCGCGCCGAAGCAACCGAAGGTGCTGGTATTCGCGCCGCTCTCCGGCCACCACGCCACGTTGCTGCGCGATACCGCGCGCACCCTCCTCGCCGACCACGACGTCTGGATCACCGACTGGCTCGACGCGCGCGAGATCCCGATCACCGTGGGCCCGTTCAGCTTCGATGATTACGTGGGATATGTGCGCAAGTTCATCGCCCACGTAGGCCCCGATGTCCACGCGATCTCGGTGTGCCAGCCGACGGTGCCGGTGCTCGCCGGCGTCTCGCTCATGGCCGCTGCCGGCGAGCCGATCCCGCGCTCGCTCACCATGATGGGTGGGCCGATCGATTCGCGCCGCAGTCCCACCGCCGTCAATACCTTCGCCACCCAGCGGCCGCTCTCCTGGTTCGAGGCCAAGGTGATCCAGCGCGTGCCGATGCGCTACCCCGGCTTCATGCGCCGCGTCTATCCCGGCTTCCTGCAGTTCGCCGGGTTCGTTGCGATGAATCCCGACCGGCACATGGAATCCCACATGCAGTATTACCAGCACCTGGTCGCGGGCGATGGCGACAGCGCGGATGCGCACCGCCGTTTCTACGACGAGTACAACGCGGTGATGGACCTGCCCGCCGAGTATTACCTCCAGACCGTTGAGCGCGTCTTCCAGAAGCACCTGCTGCCCCAGGGCAAGCTGATGGTGGCGGGTGAACGCGTCCGCCCCGAAGCGATCAAGGGCACCGGGCTCTTCACCATCGAAGGCGAGATCGACGACATCTCGGGCAAC
>JANNKG010000398.1:0-8776 GCA_031396185.1 Burkholderiales bacterium
GAATTCGCCGCGTAGGGGAAACCCGAGAAAAGCTTGAGCGCCTGGGTGCGCAGCTCCTCCTGCATGTCGATCACCGCTTTCGCGCCCTTCTCGAGGTAGCCGCCCATGACATTGGGAAAGGGCTGCCCGGGAACGAAGGGCATCTTCGGCAGCTCGCCATAAATGGTCTGGGTCTGCTCCTGGAAGCGCTTCTGCGCCTCGTGAAAGGCGAAGATCGAACGCTCGAGGTAGGAGCCCATCAGCCCCTGCATCGCGTGCCCGTAGTAGCGAATGATGTTGGCGAGCATGTCCTGGGAAAACATCGGCACGCCGCCCGACTCTTCCTCGAGGATGATCTGCAACAGGATGGCCCGCGTGAGGTCGTCGCCGCTCTTCGCGTCCTGGACCATGAACTCCTTGTATCCCAGCACCAGTTCCTTCACCTCGGCGAGCGTGATGTAGGTCGAGGTCTCGGTGTCGTAGAGCCGCCGGTTCGGGTATTTCTTGATGATGCGGGGAGTGGCCATGCGTGTCCTTGCCTCTGGATGTTGCGCTACATCAAACCGGCGATGTGCGAGGCCATGATACTGGCGTGCGCATAAGCCTCAAGTGCTTCATTTTATTACATTTTGAGGGAATGCGGCAGCGCGACGGCCGGGCTCTGGTGCATTGCACCAATATTCTTCTTGACACCCCGCCACGCGCTTCCTAGAATGATTTTGTTGCGGTGCACAAACCATGCGTCGCCGCCGTGTATAAAAAGGATCGCCATGACCACCCTCTCCAACACAATCGCCGAAATCGGCCGCTCCACCGTGGATGCCGCCGCACGCGCGGCCCGCATCTCGATGGACGGCGCCGAGCGCGCCATGTCCGTGCAGCTCGAATACGCCAAGGGCGCTTTCACCCAAGCCACCCACACCGCGCGTGCCGTGTCGCAGGCCAAGGACGTGCAGGAACTGGCGGGCCTTCGCACCCGCATCGCCGAGAACGCCCTCGAGAACCTGATGGGCTATTCGCGCAGCCTCTACGAGATCGCCTCGGACGCGCAGTCGGAGTACTCGCGACTTGCCGAGGAGCGCATGGGCGCGTTCCAGCAGGCGATGTCGGAAGGCGTCGACCAGGCGGCACGATCGTCCCCGGGCGGCAACGACGTCGCGGTGGCCGCGTTCAAATCGCAACTCGCGGCCACGACCGCTGCGTTCGACACTTTCAGCAAGGCCGCCCGGCATATGGCGAGCTTCACGGATGCGGGCATTACCGCATCGCGACCGGCCAAACCGCGGAAGTGACACGCGGCAGCGCCCCACGATTTCAAGTCTCCTCCTCCTTTATCGCATGACCGGATAAAGGTTCTAACCCCAGGCTCAAACCTGGGGTTTTTTTTGGCGGTGGCTTGCGGAGAGGAATTTCAGCAATGGCGAGAAAAGTAGCGCTGGTAACGGGCGGGACCGGCGGCATCGGCACCGCGATCTGCGAGCGGCTCGCGAAGGAAGGTCACTTCGTGGTGGCCAATTACCTGGTTCCGGGTGCCGAGGCTCGCTGGCAACAGGCGATGTCGTCGGCAGGGCTCGGGGCGAGCAGCGCGCTCGCCCTCGGCGACGTGACCGACTTCGCGGCGATGGGCGCGATGATCGCGAAGATCGAGGCCGAGCACGGCGGCATCGCCATCCTCGTCAACTGCGCCGGCATCACCCGCGATTCGACGTTCCGCAAGATGACGCCGGAACAGTGGCGGGCGGTGATATCCAGCAACCTCGACAGCGTCTTCAACGTGACGCGGCACGTGATCGAGGGGATGGTCGAACGCGGCTGGGGGCGAATCGTCAACATCTCTTCGGTCAACGCCACCCGCGGCCAGTTCGGCCAGACCAACTACGCGTCCGCGAAAGCCGGCATCCTCGGCTTCACCAAGTCGCTCGCGCAGGAAGTGGTGAGAAAGGGCGTGACCGTCAACGCAGTGTCACCCGGCTACGTCCAGACCGACATGGTGATGGCGATACGCGAGGATGTGCGCGAGAAGATCATCGCCGAAATTCCGGCCGGAAGGCTCGCCCTGCCCGCGGAGGTGGCCGACGCCGTCGCCTTCCTCGCCTCCGACGGCGCCGGCTACATCACCGGGACCAACCTCGCGGTGAACGGCGGCATGCACATGTACGCCTAGCTGCCGCGCTGGGCCTCGGGCCGGACGCCGGCCGATTGCACCAGCACCAGGCAAGGCTTGCTCTCCAGGACGAAGCGCTGGTTACGCGCGAGCTTCACGCGGCATCCGTTGTCGTATTCGACGGTCACGGCGGAATTTGCAGTCGTGAGGACGCTGGTCCCCGGCATCAACCGCAGGCCCTCATTGGCCGACGCCATATTAAAGGCGTGGCTGACCAAGACGCTGCCGCTCATTTCCACCAGGCGGGCGACCGTCTGATTGTCCGCGTGGGCGACGGCCGGCCCGGCGATCAGCGCAGCGAACAGAGCGGCACGTGCATTCAGTTTGGTGTGCATGTCGACCTCGGAGTTGTCCCCGCAAGAGCGCGGTGAACACATCTTCTCCGTACGGCCCGCGCGCGCACATCGGTGTTTACGGATGCCGGGGCCTCGAAAACCCCTAGCCGAAGACCCTCGGGTTTTTCGCACCCGCGCCGGGGACAAACCCCGATATTCCCGTGCCGTCGCAAGCCTCAGTCTCGCCTGGTACCCATTCGAACCGAGGCAAGACCATGACTCCGATGATGCTGTTGCTGGTTTCAACCGGGATCGCCATCCTGGTGTTTGCGGCGCAGTTCTACCGATTCAGAGAGCCGACCGAGGTGGCTGCGATTTCGACGCCCCAGGTAAAGCCACGGCACGCGATCGCCGGAATCCCCCCTGCGCGCAAGCCGCAGGCGCCCCCCCAGGCGGTATCGGCAAAGCCTCCGGACCTGGTCCTCCTCGAATGGGACTTCGATGCCACCGGGAAGCCCGTCGCATCTTCCGAACCTGAGGCGTCCCGCACCGCCCAACCGCCGGCCACCTCGGGCGAATCGGACCCCTCCGAGATGTCCGCCCCGCGCGGCGTCAAGCCGGCAGCCCGCAATGCGTTGCGCCAGAAGCTGCGCGATCGCTACATCGCGGCCCGTTTCTCAGGGATGGCGAAGTCGAGCTTGGACCTCGAGGACGCCGGACGGGTCATCAAGGGCGTGCGCCTCTATTTCGAGGAGGACAAGCTCGATCGCGCCGACGAGCTCCTGGAGATGGCGATCGCGCAGGCCTCGGAGCCAAAGCCGCTGCGACTCGCTCGACTCGAGCTGGCGTTCCTGCGGCGCGACGCGATGCGCTTCACCGAGTTCGCCCGCGATTTCCGCCGTGCCCATCCCGATAGCCCCGAGTGGCTCGAGGTGGCGAGGCTCGGCCGCGCGCTTGCGCCCGCGGAAACCCAACTCTTCGGCAATGCCCAAGGGGCCCGCGCCCACGACAGCTACGGCCCCTGGCCCGACATGCCCAACTGGCTGCAGGCGTCCTGGGACCTCACCGCCGAGGTCCTGAGGGCCGACTTTCATCGTGAGATGGCCTTCGAGCCCCCGATTCCCGTCCCGTCATCGCAACGCAACGCCGCATAGGAGCCCCTCTCATGAGCCAGAACGCCCTGCACCCCGCCATCGACCAGCGTTTGCGCGAGATCCAGTCGTCGGCCACGCACCTCTCGCCCGACGCCATCCATGCCGGGCTGACTGCCCTCCACGGAGAGGTCGCCCGATGCGTCGAGACGTTGAAATGCCGCCTGTTGGGAACAACGCTCGCCTGGGACGACGCCCAAAACGCCGAGGCCGCGTGGATACACGAGACCAACCAGCGGCTCGCCGCACTGAGCCTGCAGCTCACGGAGTGTTTGCGGCGCCAGGTCGGAGCCGACGATTCGCGCACGCTGCACGCCATCGCCGTGACCCTCCTGTGCATGGGGGACACGATGAAGTGGGACGGCGTCGCCAGCGCACGGGCCCCGCGCGACTACCGCGCGCTCAACGGGCTCATGCGCCAGGCCCTCTCGACCGACCACCAACGCGACCCGATCAGCGCCGAGGCCGGCGGCCGCTCGCGGCCCTGCACCCTTGAATCGCTCTATTTCCGCGCGTTGCTGCTCGCACGGTTCGCCAGCGGCACCCTCAGTTGCAAACAGATCGAAATCCTCGACGAATGGCTTTGGATCTGGTCGCCGGCCCTGCAGGGTTCCCCCGAGGCGCCCGCGGGCTCCCCCCTGCGCGCCGACCTGGATTCAGGCGAGGGACTGCGCCAGGGGCCGCGGGCGGACGGAGGGCCCGCGCTCTACCTGCCGCAGGGACCACTCGATGCGGCCTTCGCGGCGCTCGTCGCGCAATTCCAGGAGGGGATGATTGTCCCGGCCGAAGGCTGCACCGCGGCTTTCCGCATCGAAGAGCACATTTCGGTGCTCGACCTGGTGCGCCGCGAGCTTCGCACCGCGAAGCTCGCGCCGGAAGCGCGGGCCGTACGCCAGGCCACCGAGCGCAAGATCGAGCTGTACGTAGGGATTGGCGACATCACCAGCCGCGGATTCCTGGCCGCCGCGCCAAAGCCGGCGGCGATCGTGCTCGCCGCCAAGGATGGCGTGTCGCGAACCCAGGGCCGGATGGAACGCGAACGCGATACGGCGCTCGGTGGAATCTACGATCCGACGCGCCGCCTGGTGAACCTCACGAATGTGAGCGACACCGGATTCGGGCTCGAAGGTTCGCAGGTCGATTGCGGCAGCCTAGCCGTCGGCGACCTCGTGGGCATGAGGATTTCGCCCTCCGAGAAACTCGTGATCGGCAAGGTCACCCGCTGCATCCCTGCGGCGACTTCAGGCCGGGTGATCGTCGGCATCCGCCGGATTTCGTCGGACGCGCGGCTGGTCGATGTCTCCGCCAGCGCCAGCCGGAGCACGCGCGATAGCGCGATGCTGTACGTGCCGGGCAATGACGGCGGCGGCGGCCACGACGCGTACCTGGTCGGCGAGCGCACCTTCGAGGAAGGCGGCGCGCTCGAAGTCCCCGCGGGCGACAACCTCTACCGATTCCGCTTCAATCGGGTGCGGGAGCGCGGCCGTGGGTGGGTCCTGGCGGGGTTCGAGATTCTCGCAGCGCGGCCGGCAAGACGGGAGGCTGCCTCCGGCTGACCGTGCGCGGCACGCGACTTTCTGGGGAGGCGCCTTTGCTGCAAATGTAATGCTCGCCTTCATTTTTGTTTGCGCTAGCGCAATCAAGATGTGGCTAACAAACGCTAACGTTCATATCAACGGCCGATATCGCCTGGGTCAGAACTTTTTAATTCAAGCTAAGTCCAATCAATGCGCCTGCGGTATGTCGTCGCGCTCCAGGAGCCGCCATGAAGTTCGTCCGGTCGCGACAACCTGAATGGCCGGGTCAGAGTGCGGACGATGCAGAGCGCATCAGGTTGTGAAGGAGCCGGCCATGCGGTCTACGCGTCGGTTATATAAGGCGAGCGCCGCCATGGCCTTGGCAGCGCTTGTTCTTGTCCTCGGCTACCTCGCGACGCGACCGCCGCCGACGCAACCTTCCGCGGTCGAAACAATCGTCATTGCCACTCCCCCTACGCCACACACGGGTTTGCTGCGCATCGCCGAGGCCAAGGGCTACTTCACGGAAGAGGGGCTCATCGTCTCGATCCTGCCGGCCCTCCACGGACCCGACGCAATACGCCTGGTCGCTCAAGGCAAGGCCAACCTCGCGACCGCGTCGGAGGTGGTCGTTGCCCTGGCAATCACCAAGGGCGAAGATCTCGGGATTGTTGCAAACATGCTCACCGCCGACACAATGACGGTCGTCGCGCGGCGCGACCGCGGCGTTTCGGCCCCCTCCGATCTGGCGCAAAAGAAAATCGGGGTCAGTTTCGGCACGGCAGGCGAGTATTTCATGTGGGCCTACCTCATCCGCCACAAGATTGCGCCAGAGCTGGTCGCATTTGTCGACGTTTCGCCGAACCAAATCGTCCAGGCGCTCACCCTGGGAACCATAGACGCCGCGGCGACTTGGCAACCCATCGCCTTTAATGCCCAGTCCGCACTCGGAAGGTACAACTCAGTGTCTTTCGCAGGGGACAAGGCGTACGTGGAACTCCACGTTCTCGCTGGGCGTCGCGCGTTCCTCAAGGATCACACCTCGGGGCTTGAAAAGCTCATTCGGGCTCTGCTCAAGGCGGAGGGCTTCACTCGCTCCGCTCCGGATGAGGCCTTGAGCATCGTCGCCGCCCGGCTCGATATGGAAGCAAAGGACCTGCGACCGATCTGGATGAACTTCAAGTTCAATATCGACCTGCGGCAGTCGCACCTGGCGACGCTCGAGGATCAGGCGCGCTGGGCGATGGCCCGCGGCCACGCGGCCCAGGGGCCGGTTCCGAATTTCCTGCCGCACTTGTACGTGGGCGCGCTGCTTGCTGTCCAGCCGGAACGCGTCACAGTGCTGCGCTAGGCGGAACCCTTGAAAATCGCCCGCAAGGAGCGGCTACTGACGGGAATCGCCCTGGTGACGATCGGGATCATCGCCGCCGTCATTCTGTGGGCTTACTCTGAAGTCGAGATCGCGGACCGCCAGCGCCTGGTCGCCAGCGATATCTCGCGCGGCCTCTCGGACCTGAGGCTAGTCACCTTCGAGTACCGCCTGCACCACACGGAGAGGTCTCGGGCGCAATGGAACGCGGTGTCCGGCCGTCTCGACGAGATCATCGGCCGCACTGCGTTCCGCGATCCGGGGCAGGCGGCAATTCTCGCGAGCATACGTGCCCGGAGAACAGAAGCGCGGCGCCTCTTTTCCCTCATCACGGCGCCGAACAACGCAGATGGCAGAGGCGATCCGCAGGACGAGACGCGCCGGCGGTTCGAGGGACAACTTTTCGGCCAGCTGGCCAGCTACCAGCAGGAGAACACGACCGATGCATTCCATCTCAACCGGGTAGCAACGCAGCGCATCGACGATGCCCAGCAGCGGGTGGGGTTCGTGACCCTCGCAGGACTCGCGTTAATCGCATCCGTCGTCTCCGGGGCTTCATGGATTCTGCGTCGCGAGGTGCTCGCGCCCATTGCCCAGCTCCAGCATGCGACCCAGCACGTAGCCGAGGGCAACTGGACCTCCGCCCTCCCCGCCCATGGCAACGATGAGATCGGCGAGTTGTCGAGGAATTTCAACGCCATGACCCAGTCGCTGCGGGCGTCGTTCGCGCAGGTCGAGGGCAGCAATCGCGCCCTCGCTACAGTGAACCAGGAGCTGGAGGCGTTCAGCTACTCCGTGTCCCACGATTTGCGCGGGCCCCTGCGCAGCATGGACGGATTTTCGCTTGCGCTGCTCGAGGACTACGATGAAAAGCTGGACGAGGAGGGCAAGGATTCCCTCCGGAGGATTCGCTCCGCGAGCCAGCGCATGGGGCTACTCATCGACGACTTGCTGCGCCTTTCCCAGGTGACGCGCGCGGAGCTCCACGAGACCACCGTGGACCTGAGCGCGATCGCGCGTGAAATCGCCGAGGCCCTGGACCAGGAGCAGCCCGGTCGAACCGTGGAGTGGCAGATTGACGCCGGCTTGAGCGTCCAAGCGGACCCCCCGCTGACGCGGATCGCAATGCAAAACCTGCTCCAGAACGCGTGGAAGTTCACGGGCAGGACGGGCGAGCCGATCATTCGCGTCGGCATGGCCCGACGCGATGGCAGGACAGTCCATTTCGTCGCCGACAACGGCGTGGGTTTCGATATGGCGTACGCCGACCGCCTCTTCGGGGCTTTCCAACGCCTGCATCACGCAGTGGATTTTCCCGGCACCGGGATCGGCCTCGCGATCGTCCAGCGGATCGTCCGCAGGCACGGCGGGCGAATCTGGGCCGAGGCAAAGGAAGGCGAAGGCGCGACATTCTTTTTCAGCATGAAGGAGTCGGAGAATGAGCCAGACAAACAAGACAATCCTCCTGGTTGAAGACAACGAGGACGACGTGAAGCTCACGCTGCGCGCGTTCAAGCGCAACAACATGCAGAACCCGATTGCGGTGGCTCGGGACGGCGTCGAAGCGCTCGAGTTCCTGTTCGCGAAGGGCGCATACGCCGATCGCGCCGGCAAGCCGCTGCCGGCGCTCGTCATTCTCGACCTGAAATTGCCCCGGCTCGACGGCGAGGGCGTGCTGAAAGCAGTTCGCGCCGACGAACGGACCCGGCTCGTACCCGTCGTGGTCATGACTTCGTCGAAGGAGGAGGAGGACCTGTCCCGCAGCTACGCCTTGGGTGCGAACGGTTACGTGCGCAAGCCCGTGGACTTCGCCGAATTCGTCGAGGCAACGAAGATCCTCGGCCTCTTCTGGCTGACGGTGAACCAACCGCCGCCGGAGCGAAGTCCCGCATGAACAAGCCGGTCAGGATCCTGCTCGTCGAGGACTCCGAAGACGACGCAAAACTCGCCCTGCGCGCCCTGCGAACCGGCGGGTTCGACGTCACGCATCGTCGCGTACAGACCGCGGCGGACCTGGATACTGCGTTGGCGCAGGATTCCTGGGATGCGGTGATTTCGGACTTCCGGATGCCGGCATTCACAGGCGTGGATGCTCTCAGGCGTGTTCGGTCCACCGGCCTCGACATCCCGTTCATCCTCATCTCCGGCACCATCGGTGAGGAAACTGCCGTGGATGCGATGAAGGCGGGTGCCACGGACTACATCATGAAAAAGAGCCTGGCACGGCTGGCGCCAGCGCTCGAGCGCGAGTTGAGCGAGGCGAAAAATCGCGCCGCCCATCGCCAGGCCCAGAACGACCTTCGCGAGAGCGAAGGCCTCAA
>JANNKG010000406.1:0-4351 GCA_031396185.1 Burkholderiales bacterium
ACGAAGATGCCGAAGAGCGAGAAGAGCTGCAGCGGCATCACCGAGAAGCCGGTCACGAGGTTGAAGTTGAGGCGGATCAGCATGTACAGCGAGTACTTGGATTCGCCCGCGTGGCGCTCCTCGTGCTCGACCTCGACCTCCGCGGGGTTGCGGGCGAACGAGTAGCCGAGCGCGGGAATGAAGGTGCTCACCTCGTTCGAGGCGCGGATCGCGTCCACGATCGCGCGGTCGTAGGCGCGCAGCATGCATCCCTGGTCGGTCATGCGGATGCGCGTGATCCGCTCGCGCACGCGGTTCATCGCCGAGGAGGCCCAGCGGCGCCACGCCGCATCCTGCCGGAGCCTGCGAATCGAGCCGACGTAGTCGTGTCCCTGGTCCATCATCGCCAGCAGCTTGCCGATCTCCTCGGGGGGATTCTGCAGGTCGGCATCGAGAGTCACGATCCGCTCGCCGCGGCAGTGCTCGAAGCCCGCCATGATGGCCATGTGCTGGCCGAAGTTGCCGTTGAAGAGGATCACGCGCGTCACCTCGGGGCGCTTCTGGAACTGCTCGCGCAGGAACGCCACCGAGCGGTCGCGGCTGCCGTCGTTCACGAACACGATCTCGTAGGAAGTCTCGAGCGCGTCGAGCGCCGGGTAGAGCCGCGCGAAGAGCGCGGGCAGCACTTCCTCCTCGTTGTACACCGGGATCACGACGGACAGGCGCGGCGCCTCCACTAGGCGGCCTTGCGTCGCAACACGCGCCCCAGCGCGGCGCACACCCGCTCGACGTCCGACTCCGCCATTTCAGGAAACAGCGGAAGCGTGACGGTCTCGCGCGAGATGCGCTCGGAGTTGGGAAACTGTCCCTCGCGCATGCCCTTGCCCCGAAAGTACGACGTCAGGTGGATCGCCTCGTAGGAGATGCCGATGCCGATGCCCTCCTTGTGCATGGACTCGACGAATTGCTTGCGCGTGACGCCGGCATGCAGCGGCAGGAGCACGGTAAACATGTTCCAGCTATGCCCCGGGTTGCTGCGCGGCGGCAGGCGCTCGGGTGTGAGGAGGTCGTCGCCCTCGAGGCACGCGAAGTAGTGCGCGGCGAGGCGCGCGCGCGCGCGGCACCACGCCTCGAGGTGCGGCAGCTGCGCGTTGCCCAGCCGCGCGGAGACGTCGGACAGGTTGAATTTCCCGCCCGGGGCGGCGACATCGCGCGTGCCGTCGTCGAGGCGCTGGATGCCGTGGAAGCGCAGCCGCTCGACGGCGAGCGCCTCGTGTCCATCGTTCACGACCAGCGCTCCTCCCTCGATGGTGGTGAGGTTCTTGTTCGGATGGAAGCTGAAGGACACCAGGTCGCCGGTCGCGCCCACCGGAGCGCCGCCGGCGTGTGAGCCGATGGCGAGCGCCGCGTCCTCCACCACGCGCACGCCATGGCGCCGCCGGAATTCAGACAGGGCCGCCGGATCGAGCGGCGCATTGTAGTGCGTGGGAAGCAGTACGCGTGTGCGCGAGCTCACCGCGGCGTGTGCCGCGCCCATGTCGAGGTTGCGCGTCGCCAGGTCCACGTCCACGAAGATCGTCCTGGCCCCGGTGCGCTCGATCACGTTCGCGGTGCAGAAGAAGCTCTGCGCCGGGGTGATCACCTCGTGGCCCCGCCCGACGCCGAGCATCTCGAGGGCGACCTGCATCGCGGCGGTAGCGGAAGTGACCGTGCGTACCGGACGCCCGCCGAGATATTCCGAGAGCGACTTCTCGAAGGCTGCGACCTGCGGACCGCTGGCGATCCAGCGGCCCCGAAGCGTCTCGGCGACCGCCGCGATCATGGCCTCATCGATCGTGGGGCGCGCGAACGGGAGGTAGGCCATCACGACCGCGCTACCAGCCACACGCCAACCACGATGAAGCCGATGCCCACCAGCTTCTGCGCGCCCAGGGATTCGCCGAACAGCATCCACGCCGCAAAAGCGTTCACCACGTAGCCCACCGAGAGCATCGGATAGGCGACACTCACCGGCACGCGCGACAGGGCGAGGATCCACACCACCACGCTGATGGCGTAGCAGGCGAGACCGGCCAGGATCGGTGGGCTGGTGGCGATCTTCGTCCCGATCGGGGCGAGGTTGTCGATCGAAAAGGCGAACTCCCCGATCCGGTTGGTGCCGGCCTTGAGCAGCAACTGCGCGGCGGCGTTGAGCAGCACGCCAAGCATGAGGAGGGAGAAGGTGAGGGCAGTCACGGCTTGCGGACCAGGATGCGGCGCGGATCTTCGTGCACCAGCTGCATGGGCAGCCCCTGCGACCGGAGCTTCTGATAGGTATCGGGATGCATTATAGCGAGGGCCTCGCCGGACCGCAGCCAGTGGGCGGGAAAATCCTCGAGCCGGGCGATGCGCAGCTGCGGCTGCGTCTTCAGCCCGGTCTCGAACTCGTCGCTGTAGTCGACCAGGGTGAGCGTGCGCCCGATGTAGAACGGGACCGTCTGGTCGTAGATCCGCACGCTGTAAAGGCGCGTGGCGGGCGACATCAGCGGGCGCATCTTCTCGGCGACGGCGAGCCCCGACTGCCGGGGCGCCATCTGCTCGAAGGCGTCCTCGAGGCAATCGACCATCACGAGCGTTCCGATCGCGACCCCGATCATCGCGAGCCAGCGCCGCCCCCGCCGCAGCAAGATGGGCGCGATCACTCCGATGGCCAGCAGGATCGCCGCGCCGGCGAGCGCATACGGGCGCGCCTCCAGGTAGAGGGCGCGAGTCCACGCGTCGCGTGCACTGTCGGGCGAAATCCATGCGGCATAGCCCAGGGCCAGCGCAAGGAAGGGAATCGGCAGCATCCACATCGCGAGCCGTTGCGTGGGAGCCTTCACCAGGTACCGGCCGAGCACCAGGGCAATCGGCGGGAAGGCGGGCAGGATGTAGGCGGGGAGCTTCGAGCCTGAGAGACTGAAGAAAACCAGCACGAAGGCGGCGAACAGTATCGCCAGCCGCAGGGGCTGCGGGCCGCGGCCAAGAACCTCCGAGCGCCACGCGTGCATTGCCGCAGCCGGCAACGCGAACATCCACGGCAGGAAGCCGGCGAATACGATGGGCAGGAAATACCACCACGGTTCGGTGCGCCGGTGTGAGCTGGTGAGGAAGCGCCGGAAGTGCTCGTTCACGAAGAAGAACTCGGCGAATTCGGGATTCGCGTAGGAGACCGCCACGAACCACGGCGCGGCGATGGCAAGGAAAACCACCAGCCCGTAGCCCCATTCAAGGCGCTCGAGGGGGCTGAAGTCGCGCCGCAGCAGGCAATGCAGGCCGAGCGCCGCCGCCGGAAAGACGATGCCGATCAGCCCTTTGGAAAGTACCGCGAGCGCCATCGCTGCCCAGGCGGCGATCATCCAGCGGCGGCGTGCGAGCGAGCCGTCGGGCGCGAACTCCGCGAGCACGAACGCGCATAGCGTGGCCGTGGTCCAGAGCGTGAGTCCCATGTCGAGCGTGACAATGCCGCCCAGGGCCATGAAATACGGGCTCGAAAGGAGCGCGAGTGCGGCGGCCACGCCGGTCTCGAGGGTACCGATGCGGGCGCCGGTGTATCCCACGATGCCCACGGTGAGAAGCCCACAGAGCGCGACGTAGAGCCGGGCGGCGAATTCCTGGTCGCCGAAGAGCGCCAGGGCCGAGGCTCCCGCCCAGTACTGCAGCGGCGGCTTCTCGAAGTACTTGATGCCGTTCAGGCGCGGCGTCACCCAGTCGCCGCTCGTGACCATCTCGCGCGAGATCTCGGAATAACGCCCCTCGTCGGGATTGGCGAGCGGCCGGTCGAGGTTGTGGACGCCGACGGCGAGCGCGATCGCGGCCAGGATCCAGAGCGCGATGCGATTGCGCTGCAGGTTCACTTCAGCCTTCCAGCAGCACCACCACCGCGCCGCCGCCGCCATGAATGGCGCGAGGCTCGGCGAAGGCGAGCACCTCGTCGCGGCGCGTGAGGAGCTTGCGGATGCGCCGCTTCAGCACCGGCTCCTTCCCCGGCGAGCGCAGCCCCTTGCCGTGGATGATGCGCACGCATCGCAGGCCCGAGCGCTTGCAGCCGGCAAGAAACACCGCGGTCTCGGCCACAGCCTCATCGCCGGTGAGCCCATGGAGGTCGAGGTTCGCCTGGATCACCCAGTGGGTACGGCGCAGCTTCCTCAGGATGTCGCGCGGCAGCCCGGTGCGCAGGAACACGCCGTCGTCCTCGAACTCCACGTCATCGCCTTCGGTCGCGAGGCTCGCCAGCTCGGCGAGCACGGCGCGCTCGTCCTCGATACGCTTCGCCGGGTGCGGCGCGGGAAGGCGGCGGTAAGGCTCGACGCGATTGGCCGGCGCCATCGGCATCACGTCCTTCACGGCCTCG
>JANNKG010000419.1:0-9228 GCA_031396185.1 Burkholderiales bacterium
TCCGCCCACCTCCGGCATCGCGGTTCTCAATAACAACGCCGTCGGCGGCGCGGCTTCGGACCCGGCCTCGGTCTCGGCATCCACCGGTTTGGCGGACTTCAACATCGCCGGGGCGGTATGCCTGCGCAACCTCTTCACCAGCACCACCGACTCGGTGGCGAGCACCGTGCGCGCGAGCATCGACGAGACCAAGCGCAACGGTGACCTGCGTGGGAAGCCCGCGGTGATCGTGCACGGCCGCTCCGACACTCTGGTGCTGGTGAACCACACGTCGCGCCCGTATTACGCGCTGGTGAAGTCCCGGGACGCCAACAGCCGGCTTTCGTACTATGAAGTCACGAATGCGCAGCACTTCGACGCGTTCATCGACAACGCGGCGGCCCCGGGCTACGACACGCGCGCGGTGCCGCTGCACCTCTACTTCAACCGCGCCATGGACATCATGTACAGCCACCTGAAGAACGGCACCGCGATTCCGCCCTCGCAGGTGGTGCGCACGACGCCGCGCGGCGGCACGCCCGGAGCGGCTCCGGACATCACCGCCGGCAATGTGCCCCCGATTCCCGCCACGCCGGCGGCGGGCGACACCATTACCTTCACCAACAACACGCTGACGATTCCCGACTAGGAAAGGCAGCAGACCGGAAACCGTTAGCCGACGGTCATCAGGCTGGCGTTGCCGCCCGCGGCGGCGGTGTTGACGCTAACCACGCGTTCGACGAGGAGTCGCACGATCGGCATCGACTCCTCGCCGTGCGCGAAGGCGTGCACGCTCACGATCGGGCCTTCGCGCTCGGCGACGCGACGCTGCAAGGCGATGCTTTCTTCCGGCGTTCCGTGATGCAGCACCGCGTCGAAAGCGCCGTTGCCGGATTTCCAGTCGCTCGCGATCGTGGCCACGGAGCGCAAGACCTCCGCGGGTAGCAGGCGCATCACCCGCTGTGCACGTTCCGAGACCGGGAACACTGCGCGCGAACCCGCTGAAAGCACGATTGCGAGTTGCGTCACCAGGTCGCGGTCATCGGCGGCCACGCAGAGGATATTGCCGCGCGGCAGGACGCTGAAAGTATTGCGCTCCCCGGTCGGGCCGGGAAGCGTCACCGTCGCTCCCGACGGGGAGTACGCCGCCAGCCGGTCGCACATCGCCGCGAGCTCCGGAGCCGAACTCCGCGCCCAATTGCGCAGCGCATCGAAGGCCGCGAGCTTCGGGTGATGAGCCTTGAGCGCGTCGCGCATCCCGCTCTCGTCGAGCGCCCGCAACTCCTCGACCGCGGCATCCGGAGGGCAGGCGGCGAGCAATCGGTGGAGATAGAACGGCCCGCCGGCCTTGGGACCGGTTCCCGATAGCCCTTCACCGCCAAAAGGCTGTACGCCGACTACTGCCCCCACGATGTTGCGATTCACGTAGATATTGCCCACGCGCGCACGCGCCACGATGCGGTCGATGGTCTCGTCCACCCGCGAGTGCACACCGAGGGTGAGGCCATACTCCAGCCCGTTGATGCCGTCGATGAGCGACTCGAGCGCGTCGCGGCGGTAGCGAATCACGTGGAGCACCGGTCCAAAGACCTCGCGCCCGAGATCGCCGATGTGGTCGATTTCGATCAGCGTCGGGGGCATGAAAGTCCCGCGGCGCACGGGCTCATCTAGAGGCACTTGCGCAGGCGCCTGGTGCACGCTGAATCCACGTCCCCGCATCCTCTCGACGTACTCGGTGAGCATCCTTTGCGCGGGCGCGTCGATCACCGGGCCCACGTCCACGGCGAGGCGCTGCGGGTCGCCGAGCTCGAGCTCCTGCATGGCGCCGCGCAGCATCTCGAGCACGCGGTCCGCGACCTCATCCTGCACGCAAAGCACGCGAAGCGCCGAGCAACGCTGGCCCGCACTGTCGAAGGCCGACGCCGCAACGTCCGCCACCACCTGCTCGGCGAGCGCCGACGAATCCGCGATCATCGCGTTCTGGCCGCCGGTTTCGGCGATAAGCGGCACTGGCCTGCCATCAGGATTGAGGCGGCCGGCGAGCGAGCGCTGGATGAGGCGCGCCACATCGGTGGAACCGGTGAACACCACGCCGCACACCCTCGGATCGGAAACGAGGGCAGCGCCCACAGTTTCGCCGGGGCCGGGAAGCAGTTGCATCACGTCGCGCGGCACGCCCGCCGCATGCAGGATTCGCACCGCCTGAGCCGCGATGAGCGGCGTCTGCTCGGCAGGCTTGGCGAGCACCGGATTGCCGGCGGCGAGCGCGGCGCCCACCTGGCCGGTGAAGATCGCCAGCGGGAAATTCCACGGGCTGATGCACACCACCGGGCCGAGCGGCCGGTGAGTTACGTTGGCAAACCGGGCGCGCACCTGGCTCGCATAGTAGCGCAGGAAATCCACGGCTTCACGCACTTCAGCGATCGCATTGGAGTAGGTTTTCCCGGCCTCGCGCACGATGAGGCCCATCAGCCGCGGCATCTCGGCTTCCATGGCGTCGGCAGCGCGCTCGAGGCAGCCGGCACGCTCGGCCGGGCTCGTCGCCTGCCACGCGCCCGCGGCCGATTGCGACGCCTGGATCGCCGCGTTCACGTCATCGAGGTCGGCATCGATCACCTCTCCCACGATGTCATCGGGGTTCGCGGGGTTGCGCACCGGTTGGCCCGAGCGGGAATCGCCGCGCAGCATTCGCGTGGGCTGCGCCCGCCACGGCTCGAACGCGGTCGCCATCAGCTCGCTGGCAAGCGCCGCAAGGGACATTTCATCGCTCAAGTCGATGCCGCGGGAGTTGAGTCGCACCGCGCCGAAGAGATCCCGCGGTAACGCGATCTTCGGATGCGGAAGTCCAAGCGCGCCCCCAGCGCGTTCGATGCCGCGCACCAAGGCGACCGGACTCGCCACCAGATCCTCGAGCGATACCAATGGATCGGCGATGCGATTGATGAACGAGGTGTTGGCGCCGTTCTCGAGCAACCGGCGGACCAGATACGCCAATAGTGTCTCGTGCGTGCCGACCGGCGCGTAGATCCGGCAGGGGCGGTCCAGCTTGCCTTCGGCTTCCGGCCCGACGACCTGGGTGTACAGCGGCTCCCCCATGCCGTGCAGGCACTGGAATTCGTATTGCCCGGGATGAAACGCGCCCGCCATGTGGTAAATCGAGGCGAGCGTTTGCGCGTTGTGGGTAGCGAACTGCGGAAAGACCTCCGCGGGCGCGGCGAGCAGCTTGCGCGCGCATGCGAGGTACGAGAGGTCGGTGTAGACCTTGCGCGTATAAACCGGGTAGCCGTCGAGGCCTTCCACCTGTGCGCGCTTGATCTCCGAGTCCCAATAAGCGCCCTTCACCAGGCGAACCATCAGCCGGCGGCCCGTGCGCCGCGCGAGATCCACGAGGAAATCCACGACGAACGGGCAGCGCTTGCCGTAGGCCTGGATCACGAAGCCCACGCCATTCCAGCCTTCGAGTTGCGGCTCGTGGCAGAGCATCTCCAGCAAGTCGAGCGAGATCTCGAGGCGATCGGCCTCCTCGGCGTCGATATTGATGCCGATGTCGTACTTCCGGGCGAGGAGCGTGAGCGCCTTCAAGCGCGGATACAGCTCCGCGAACACGCGCTCGCGCTGCGCGTACGAATAGCGCGGATGCAGTGCAGAGAGCTTGATCGAGATACCGGGACCTTCGTGGAGGCCGCGGCCCGCGGCGGCCGTGCCGATGGCGTGGATCGCGCGCTCGTAGGACGCGAAGTAGCGACCGGCGTCGGCGCTCGTCATCGCCGCCTCGCCGAGCATGTCGTACGAGTAGCGGAAGCCCTGGGCCTCGAAGCGCCTGGCGTTCTCGAGCGCGTCGCCGATGGTCTCGCCGGCGACGAACTGCTTGCCCATGAGGCGCATGCCGAGGTCCACGGCCTTGCGGATCACCGGCTCGCCCATGCGCGCGGTGACGCGCGTGAGCGCGTTCGACAAGCCACGCTCGTCATGGGTGGCGACGAGCCGTCCGGTGACGAGCAGGCCCCAGGTCGCGGCATTGATGAACGGCGATTCGCTGCCACCCAGGTGGGCGCGCCAGTTTCCGCGGCCGATCTTGTCGCGGATCAGGGCATCGCGGGTCGCCGCGTCGGGGATTCGCAACAGCGCCTCGGCGAGGCACATTAGGGCCACGCCCTCGTCGCTGGACAGCGAGAACTCCTGCAGGAGGCCCTGGACCACGTTCTCGCGCGATGCGCCCGGCTGCCGGGCTCGCAGGCCCTCGACCAGGCGCAGCGCAAGCGCGGTGACGGCGCGATCCTGTGGCGGGGAGAGCTCGGCCAGCGGCAGCAGGGGTTGCAGGCAATCGCGTTCGGGACGGCGGCGCGCGGCGGTGATGGCCGTGCGCAACTCCGTTCGAGCCGGAAGGCTCGAGGCAAACTCGAGGAAGGCCGGAATTACCGCGCCTTCTGCGCGTCCGCGAGCGCCTTCATCGTGCCGTTGTAGTCCTCGATGGCGGCGTTGGCGGCGACTTCATTAGCCTTGATGGTAGCCTTGCGCTCCTCGAGGTAATCGTTCATGCATTTCTTGTACGCGTCGAGATCCGTCTGGAAGCGCTTGCGCACGCTCGCCTCTTCCATCATGCGGGCGCCGGGGAGCACGGGCTTGGGTTCGCACTTGGGCTTCTGCACGTCGGTCACGGTCTGCGCGAAGGTGAACGTGGTGGCGGCGCTGAGGATCAGGGCGGCCGCAAGGGACAGGCGTTTCATGGCATGACCTCTCGGAGAGATTCGGTGGCGCGTACTTTAACGCAAAGGGCCGCTCACTCGCTGACCGGCACCGTGTAATTGAGGGCGAGGCGGCCGCCATCGGGATAGATCGTCTGGCCGGTGAGGTATGACGCATCCTCGCTCGCCAGAAAGACTGCGACCCGCGCAATCTCGGCGGGTTCCCCCATCCGGCCCATGGGCGTGCGCGAAAGGATCTTGCGCTCCGCCTCCTGATTGCCGAGAACCGCGCTGCGCGCGAGCTCGGTCAGGATCGTCCCCGGACCGATGCCATTGACGCGGATGCCGTTCCTGGCGAGCGCCACGGACATCACCTTGGTGAGCTGGTTGATGGCGCCCTTGGAGACGACGTAGGGAACCTGGTTGGGGATCGCAAGCACTGCGTTGACGCTCGACATGTTGATGATGGCGCCGCCCCCGCCCTGCTTGACCATTTGCCGCGCCGCGGCTTGCCCGGCGAGGAAAACGCCCTTCAGGTTCACCGCGAGCACGCGGTCGAAATCGGCTTCCTCGAGATCGAGGAATTCCGCGGCATGCACGATACCCGCGTTGGCGACCAGGATGTCGAGTCGCCCGAACGCCTCCACCGTGGCGGCGACCGCGCGGTCCACGGCGGCCTTGCTGGACACGTCGCACGCGATCGAGGAGGCCGCGCTTCCGATCTTCGCTGCGGACGCGGCGATGGCCTCGGGATCCAGGTCCGCGAGCATCACTTTCGCCCCCTCGCGTGCAAACGCCTCCGCACACGCGAACCCGATTCCCCGCGCGGCTCCGGTGACCAGCGCTACCTTTCCCTTGAGGCGCACCGATTGCCTACTTGAGCGGCTTGATGAGGTCGAAATTCAACGGCGCGTTGGGTTGCGGCGCGCCCTTGCCGGGCTTCGTGATCGCGACGATTTCCCCGCAGAACGCCTCCTGCTTCGCGGGGCAGCTCGCCTTCACGCGCGAATAGACGCTTTCCAGGTCGTCCTTGGCGGCCGGGCTGAGCAGGTGCTTGTGGATCCACGCCTTGTACTCGGCGTCCTTCTCGACCGCGCTGGCGACGGAATCGACGTTCTTCCAATCGACCATGAGGCGCAGCAGCGCGTCAGTGTAGAGCTCCTCGACGGGCCCGGTGTCGCAGTGGCGATAATCCAGGTACGCCTTCTGCAGGCTGGGCCAGCTCACCACGCGCTCTATCGCCTTCTCGGCGGCGGCTGCATCGCCCTTGCTGCACACTTTCTGCGCCTGCGCGGATAAGGCCGCCGCGGTAACGCAGCACAGCACCAGTTGCAGGGTCTTCATCTCAAGCCGCCCTTCCCGGACGTCGTCCGGCGTTGTCCAGCCGCGCGCGCACGGAGCGCACGATGCCCGCGGAATCGAGCCCACAATCGGCGATCAGTTGCTGCGTGTCGCCGTGCTCGACGAACGCATCGGGCAGGCCCAGCATCATGATCGCGACGGCAAGCCCGTCGGCCGCGAGCGCCTCGGAAACCGCCGAGCCCGCGCCTCCGGCAATAACGCTTTCCTCCACGGTTACGATGACGTCGTGGCTCGAGGCAAGGCGGAAAGCGAGATCCCGATCCACCGGCTTCACGAACCGCATGTTGGCGACGGTGGCATTGAGCGCCTCTCCCGCTTCGAGCGCGGCCGCGAGCATCGAGCCGAAGGAGAGGATCGCCACGCGCTTGCCCTCGCGCCGGATCTCGCCGCGCCCCACCGGCAGCGCCTTCATCTCCTTCTGCAATGCGACGCCGGGCCCCGCGCCGCGCGGATAGCGCACGGCACTGGGTCCGTCGAGGGTGTAGGCGGTGTAGAGCATCTGGCGGCACTCGTTCTCGTCAGCGGGGGCCATCACCGTGAGGTTCGGGATGGCGCGCAGGAATGAATGGTCGAAGGCGCCGTGGTGCGTGGGGCCGTCGGCGCCCACCAGCCCGCCGCGATCGAGCGCGAAGACGACGGGCAGGTTCTGCAGGGCCACGTCGTGGATCAATTGGTCGTAGGCGCGCTGCAGGAAGGTGGAGTAGATCGCGACCACGGGCTTGCGGCCCTCGACCGCGAGGCCCGCGGCGAAGGTGACCGCGTGCTGCTCGGCGATGCCGACGTCGAAGTAGCGGTCCGGGAACTCCTGGGAGAACTTCACCAGCCCCGAGCCCTCGCGCATCGCAGGCGTGATGCCGATCAGGCGCTCGTCCTGCCGCGCCATGTCGCAGAGCCACTCGCCGAAGACCTGGGTGTAGGTAAGTTTGGGCCGCGCGTCGGCCGCCGGTTTCGCCTTCACGATGCCCACGCCCGGATCGAACTTCCCCGGGCCGTGATAGGAGATCGGGTCTTCCTCGGCCAGCTTGTAGCCCTGGCCCTTGCGGGTGACCACGTGCAGGAACTGCGGTCCCTCGAGGCGCTTCACGTTGGTGAGCGTGTCGAGGAGCGCCTCGAGGTTGTGGCCATCGACGGGGCCGGTGTAGTTGAAGCCGAATTCCTCGAACATCGTCGAGGGCGTGATCATGCCCTTGGCGTGTTCTTCCAGGCGCTTGGCGAGCTCCTTCACCGTCGGCGTCGCCGCGAGCATCTTTTCCGCGGTCTTCTTGGTGGCGGCGTAGAAGCGCCCCGACATGAGCTTGGCGAGGTAGTTGTTGAGCGCGCCGACGTTCTCCGAGATCGACATGTCGTTGTCGTTCAGGACCACGATCAAGTTGGCGCCCGTCTGCTCGGCGTTATTGAGCGCTTCGAAGGCCATGCCGGCGGTCAGGGCGCCGTCGCCGATGACCGCGATCACGTGCCGGTCGGCTCCCTGGCCCTTCGCCGCCACCGCCATGCCGAGTGCCGCCGAGATCGAGGTCGAGGAATGTGCGGTGCCGAAAGTGTCGTAAGGGCTTTCCTCGCGGCGCGGGAAACCCGCGATGCCACCCTTCTGGCGCAGGCGCTTCATGCCGTCGCGCCGGCCGGTCAGGATCTTGTGCCCGTAGGTCTGGTGGCCCACGTCCCAGACGAGCCGGTCGTGCGGCGTGGTGAAGACGTAGTGCAGCGCGATGGTGAGCTCGACCGTGCCCAGGTTCGACGACAGGTGCCCGCCGGTGCCGGAAACCGAATCGACGATGAACGCCCTCAGCTCGATGGCGAGCTGGGCGAGCTGCTTGCGATCGAACCCGCGAAGATCGGCGGGATCGTTAACCGACTCGAGGAGAGGATAGGTGCTCATGCGGTTGGCATCATTCTACCGCTCGCGATGGACGATGAATTCGGCAAGGTGGCGCAGGCGCTCGGCGCGGGCGTCGAGGGAGGCGATGGCGGCGAGGGCATCGGCGAGCAGCTGCTCGGCGAAGCGCTTGGCGGGCACCAGCCCCATCACGCTGGTATAGGTGGGTTTGCCGTCCGCCTTGTCCTTGCCGACCGTCTTGCCGAGCGTTTCCGCATCGCCCTCCTCGTCGAGGATGTCGTCGACCACCTGGAAGGCGAGCCCGATGCATTTGGCGTAGCGGTCGAGGTGCTGGAACTCCTCGGGCGGCAGGTCCGCGCCGCAATACGCGCCCATGAGCACCGAGGAGCGGATCAGCGCGCCCGTCTTGAGGATATGCATGTGCTCGAGCTCCGGAAGGCTCAGGGACTTGCCGACGGAATCGAGATCGATCGCCTGCCCGCCCGCCATGCCGCGCGATCCGCACGCCACCGCAAAGAGCTGGATCATCTTCAGTTGGTTCTCGGGCCGCGGGGCGAGGTCGTGGTCGGCGAGGATCTGGAACGCGAGGCTTTGCAGCGCGTCACCGGCGAGCAGCGCCGTCGCCTCGTCGAACTCCACGTGGCAGGTGGGCTTGCCGCGCCGCAGGACGTCGTCGTCCATGCACGGAAGATCGTCGTGGATGAGCGAGTAGGCGTGGATCATCTCGACGGCCGCGGCAGGAATTCTCAAACGCTCGGCCGTGGCTCCGGCGAGCTCTCCTGCTGCATACACCAGCATCGCGCGCACGCGCTTGCCGCCGCCCAAGGTGGAGTAGCGCATCGCGTCGTGCAATCGGTTCGGGGCGACCTGCTGGGCGGGAAGGAGCTCGGTCAGCGCCGCCTCCATCCGTCTGGCCACGTCGCGCGACCAGGCCTGAAACTCCGCGGTGCTCACTTGTCGCCGGGCGTGAAGTCGCGCAGCGTGTCGCCGTCGAGGATGGCGATGCGCGCCTGGGCATCGGTGAGCCTCGTTTCGCAGAACTTCAGGAGCTCGGTCCCGCGCTGGTAGGCGACGAGCGAGTCCTCGAGCGGCAGCTTGCCATCCTCCATGCGGTGGACGAGAGCTTCCAGCTCTTCCAGGGCGGCTTCGAAGCTGAGGGCGTCGCCGGATTTAGCGGGCGGTGGGGTCTGGGGCATGGGGAGCGGCAGCGGCTGACGGGGTTGCGAACGTAACGGGATTTTACACGAAGGTCTTGAAAGATAAGGGAACTCAGGCCAGAATGGCGGTCTGAACACCAGTAGCACGGGACGGAGCTGCAGAGTTAAAAGCTAGCTGACTCAATTGCCCGCTTGTTGTTTTCATCTTCGA
>JANNKG010000421.1:0-6840 GCA_031396185.1 Burkholderiales bacterium
CATCATCCCGAGATGGTTCGCCTCGACCACCACGTCGAGGTTTCCGCCCTCGGCGTTGAAGCCGTAGACCAGGAACCGGATGCCGTCGCGGCTCGAGGTATAGGCCTTGTAGCCGAAGATGCCCGCCGAGGGGACGGCACCTTGAAGGATGTGCAGGGCGGCCTTGGGCAGGCGGGTGCGCTCGCGCGGCACGTCGATCGCGTGCCCGGTGGAGTACTCGCGATGCACGCGCTCGACCAGATCGATCGCCAGCTTCATCGTGAGGAGCTGCTCGACGTCGGATTCGCGCAACAGGATTGCCATGGGAGCTCGATTGATGAAAGGGGTCGATTCTATACAATCGCCCCATGAAATCCGCTGCCCTCGCCCTGGTGCTCGCCCTGCTCGCGCTCGCTGCGACTGCACAGGCGCCGAAGGCGCCGCGGCTGGCGCTGGTGATCGGCAACGGAGCGTATCGCGACGCGCCCCTGCCCAATCCCCTCAACGATGCCGCCGACATGGCGCGCGCGCTCGAAGCGAGCGGCTTCACCGTGATCAGGCGCGAGAACGCGACGCTGCGCGAGATGCACCTGGCGCTGCGCGAGTTCGGCGACCGCCTCGGGCGCCAGTCGACCGGCCTGGTGTATTTCGCCGGCCACGGCCTGCAGGTTCGCGGGCGCAACTACCTGCTGCCGGTGGACGCGGATGTCGCGCGCGAGGATGAGGTCGCGTTCGCCGCCCTTGACCTGGGCGCCGTGATGGAGAAGCTCGACAGCGCGAAGAACCCGGTGAACATCGTGATCCTCGACGCGTGCCGCAACAACCCGTTCGGCAACCGCCTGCAGGCGACCGCGAAGGGCCTCGCCCCGGTCGATGCGCCGCCCGGAACCTTCATCGCGTTCGCGACCGCGCCCGGATCGACCGCCGCCGACGGTGGCGGGCGCAATGGTTTGTATACGCAGCACCTGGTGAAGCAGATCGACCGGCCGGGCCTGGCGATCGAGGAGGTCTTCAAAGCCGTCCGCACGGGCGTGCGCGCGGATTCCAAGAGCCAGCAAGTGCCGTGGGAAAGCACGTCGCTGGAATCGGCCTTCACGTTCCGCGCGGCCCCCGCCGCTCCCCCCACCCCTCCCAAGTCCACCCTGGTGGCGAAGCCCGCCTCCACGCCGTCGGCCCCGCGCGCGGCCCCCGCTTCGATCGGCGCGCCCCCTGCCTTTGCGATCGGAGATACGTGGACCTATCGACTGGTGAACCAGCTCGACCAGAGCGAGAGGCGCTACGTGGTCAAGGTGACCGAAGTGCGCGGTGACGAGGTCCACCTGTCGAGCGGCTCGATCACCGACACCGTGGGAAACTACACCCGCATCGTGCGCAATGCCGAGCGCATCGAGGTCTTCAAGCCGTCGAACCAGTTCTACGTGTTCCCGCTGAAGCCCGGGGCGACCTGGAACCTGAAAACCCACCAGGAGCTGGGCGGCAAGCAGTACGACATCAAGGTCAGCCTCAAGGTGGGCAACGAGGAAGAAGTGTCGACCGCGATGGGACCGATGCGGGGCCTGCGCATCGATCGCGAATCGCAGTGGAAACAGCGTGGTGGCGACAACGCTGGCGTGAGCCGGTGGACCTATTGGTACAACTCGGCGGCCAAGCGGTTCGTGGCGGCCGAGGAGTCGAACACCACGTCCTCAGGCAAGGTGCTGTCGCGAGCCCGGCACGAGCTCGCGGCGTACAACGTGAAATGACCCGCGCCAGCCTTCAGGGAACGAGGATCGTCGAGCCCGTAGTCTTGCGCCCTTCGAGGTCGCGGTGCGCCTGGGCGGCGTCCTTCAGCGCGTAGGACTGGCGCGGGCCGACCTTCACCTTGCCCGAGGTCACCATGTCGAACAGCTCCTTGGCGGCAGCCACCAGCTCGTCGCGTTTGGAGACATAGCCCATCAGCGACGGACGCGTTACGTAGAGCGAGCCCTTGGCCGCGAGGATGCCGAGGTCGGTGGGAGGCACCGGCCCGCTCGCGTTGCCGAAGCTCACCATCAGGCCGCGCACCTGCAGCGAGTCGAGCGATTTCGTGAAGGTGTCCTTGCCGACCGAGTCGTAGACGATCGGGACCTTCTTGCCGCCGGTGATCTCCATCACGCGCGCCTGGAAGTCCTCGGTCGCGTAGTTGACGGTGTGCGCGGCGCCGTGCTCGCGCGCGAGCTTCGCCTTCTCCTCCGAGCTCACGGTGCCCATCACGTTGATGCCGAGGGCCTTCGCCCACTGGCAGGCGATGAGGCCGATGCCGCCTGCGGCTGCGTGCCACAGGACGGTGTCGCCCGCCTTGGGCACTACGTGCAGCCGACGCAGCAGGTATTGCACCGTGAGGCCCTGCAGCATCATGCTCGCGGCCTGCTCGAAGCTGATGCCGTCGGGGAGCTTCACCAGGCGGTCGACGGGATGCACCTTCAATTCGGAATACGCCCCGACCGGGCCATTGGCGTACGCCAGACGGTCGCCGACCTTGAACTCCGTGACACCGGGGCCTACGGCCTCGACCACGCCCGCTCCTTCCAGGCCCAGGCCCGAGGGCAGCGGCATGGGGTAGAGGCCGCTGCGGTGGTAGGTGTCGATGTAGTTGAGGCCGACCGCCTTGTGGCGGATGAGGACCTCGCCCGGTCCCGGCGGCGGGACGCTCACCTCTTCCCACTGCAGGACTTCGGGACCGCCGGTCTTGTGGAATCGAATTGCGTGGGTCATGGCTCCTCCTAGGAACCGAGGATTGTACCGACCGCCACGTTCGCGCCGCGGGCCCACTCCGCGGGCGAGATCTTCTTGGTCTCCTCGCCCTTCACCTTTGCGACCTCGACCTGCCCGCCCTGGGCGGTGATGCGCATGCTGCCATCGGTGATCTCGGTGACCTCGCCGATCTTGCCCTTCACTGCGCCGAAGGTGCGGACCAGGTGCTTGCGGGAACCGAACAACTGCAGCTTCTTGCCGCCGACCGTGGTCCACGCCCCGGGCGCAGGATCGGCGCCGCGGATGGTGTTGTGGATGTAGTCGACGTGGTTGTTCCAGTTGATCTTCGCCTCGCTGGCGCGGAACCAGCCCTCGTAGGACGCTGCCGATTCGTCCTGGACGATTTCCTTGTGCTTGCCTGCCACCACCAGGTCCGCGGCCTCGAGCATCGCCTTGACGCCCATCGGGAACAGGCGATCGAAATAGACCGTGCCGAGCGTGTCGTTGTCGGAGACTTCGGTTTCCTTCTGCAGGATCACCGGGCCTTCGTCGAGGCCGTCGGTGGGCCGGAAAATCGTGAGGCCGGTCTTCCTCTCGCCGCGCGCCAGCGGCCAGTTGATCGATGACGGCCCGCGGTACTTCGGCAGCAGCGACGGGTGGTATTGGATGGTGCCGTGCTTCGGAATCTTCACGAACTCCTGTGGCGCGAACTGCAGCACGAAGGCCATGATGCCGATGTCGGCGCCGAGCTCCTTCATCTTGGCCGTCGCCTCGGGCGTCTTGAGCGAGGCGAACTGGAACACCTGCAGGCCCTTCTCCAGCGCCGCGACTTTCAGGGGATCGGGCTTCGCGCCCTCCTTCTCCGGGGCGACGAACACGCCGGCGACGGTATCGCCACGCGCGAGAAATGCTTCAAGCACCGCTTTGCCAAAATCCTGCTGCCCGATGATGGCTATCTTCATGCCATCTCCCGGCAGGATTTCAGTGGAGACTCATATCCGATCACGGAGGATGTGACGTCGGAACTAAAATCCTGCTGCCCGATGATGGCTATTTTCAAGCGGCCACCTTCTTCGCCGGGGCGGAGAAGGCGCCGGCGCTCTTGAGGGAATCGATCCTGCCCTGGTCGTACTCGAGTACTTCCTTCAACACCTCGTCGGTGTGCTCGCCGAGCGTGGGGCTCCTCTTGATGACCGCGGGCGAAGCGGAGAGCTTGATCGGCATGACGACGTTGAACCACTTGCCGCGCTGCGGGTGATCGAGCTCGACCCACATGTCGCGGCCGCGCACGTGCTCGTCGGTGGCGAGGTCCTCGGTGGACATGATCGGACCGCACGGCACGTCGAGCGGGTTCAGGATCGCCATCAGCTCGCGCTTGCTGTGCTTCTCGGCGAACTTGTTGAGCAGCGTCCAGACGAGCGACTGGTTCTTGCGCCGCTCGGCGATGGTCGCTACGCGCGGATCGGTGGCGAGCTCTGGCATGCCGACGTCGGGCCCGATACGGCCGGCAAGTCCCGCCCACACCGCTTCCTGCACCACGACATACAGCCAATCGTTGGCCCCATGGGGCTTGCAGTGGATGGCGTTGCCGAGCTGGCCGCCGCCGGAATCGTTGCCCGCGCGCGGGACATCGCCCATGTTCTGGTAAGTGGGGACCGAGTATTCGGCGAGCGACTGGCGCGTAAGGCGCTGGTGGTCGCGGAACTTGACGCGGCAGAGGTTCATCACGCCGTCCATCATCGCGACCTCGACGTACTGTCCCTGGCCGGTGCGCGAAGCCTGGTGCAGCGCCGCGAGCAAGCCGATGGCGAGGTGCAGCCCGGTTCCCGAGTCGCCGATTTGCGCGCCGGTCACGAAGGGTGGCCCGTCAGGGACGCCGGTGGTGCTCATCGCTCCTCCCATGGCCTGCGCCACGTTTTCGTAGGCCTTGAAGTCGGAGTACGGCCCCGACGATCCGAAGCCCTTGATCGAGCCCACCACGATCTTCGGGTTGATCTCGTGGATCTTCTCCCACGTGAAGCCGAGGCGCTCGAGCACGCCGGGCCCGAAGTTCTCCATCATGATGTCGCTCTTCTTCAGCAGGTCGACGAACACCTGCTTGCCCTCGGCGCTTTTCATGTTGACCGTGATCGAGCGCTTGTTGCAGTTGAGCATCGTGAAGTAGAGCGAATCGGCGTTGGGCACGTCGCGCAGCTGGCCGCGCGTGGCGTCGCCCTGCGGAGGCTCGAACTTGATCACGTCCGCGCCCATCCACGCGAGCAGCTGCGAGCAGGTCGGCCCCGCTTGAACGTGGGTCATGTCGAGGATGCGTACTCCCTTGAGTGCTTCCATGGTCTTAGGCCTTCGCTTTTTTTGCTGCTGCGGGGTTGAGGCTGGTGATGCGGCCGCTCTCGGTGCCCGCCGTCTCGTCGATCACGGCATTGATGAGCGTGGGCTTGCGCGTGCGGACCGCCTCCTCCATCGCGCGGCGCAGCTCAGCCGGTGTGGTGGCGTGCACACCCACCCCTCCGAAGGCCTCGATGATCTTGTCGTAGCGCGCATTCTTCACGAACACCGTCGGCGCCGGGTCGCGGCCCGTGGGATCGACGTCGGTGCCGCGATAGACGCCGTTGTTGTTCATGATCACGATGCAAACCGGCAGGTTGTAGCGGCAGATGGTCTCGACTTCCATGCCCGAGAAGCCGAACGCGCTGTCGCCCTCGATGGCGATCACTTGCTGTTTGGTGACCACGGCGGCGGCTACCGAGTAACCCATGCCGATGCCCATGATCCCCCAGGTGCCGACGTCGATTCGCTTGCGCGGCTTGTACATGTCGACGATCGAGCGGGTGAAATCGAGCGTGTTGGCCCCCTCGTTGACGAGCACCGCCTCGGGGTTCGCCATGATGATGTCGCGCACCACGTTGAGGGCGCTATGGAAGTTCATGGGCGCTGGATCCTTCGCCAGCGTCTCGGCCATCTTCGCCACGTTCTTGTTCTTGCGCTCCGCGATGGCGCCGGTCCAATCCACCGGGGCTTTTGACCAGTTGGAGCCGATGCCTTGCAGCAGCGCTGCAACGGCCGAGCCGATGTCGCCCACCACCGGAGCGTCGATCTTCACGTTGCTGTCGGCCTCCTGCGGCGAGATGTCAATTTGGATGAACTTCTGGCCGCCCCACGCCTTGTGGTCCTTGCCGCCCCAGGTCTTGCCCTTGCCATGGGAAAGGAGCCAGTTGAGGCGCGCGCCGATGAGCATCACCACGTCAGCTTCCGGCAGCACGTACGAGCGGGCAGCCGAGGCCGACAGCTCGTGCGTATCCGGCAGCAGGCCCTTGGCCATGGACATCGGCAGGTAAGGAATTCCGGTCTTCTCGATCAGTGCGCGGATGTCGGCATCGACCTGAGCGTAGGCCGCGCCCTTGCCGAGCACGATGAGCGGCTTCTTCGCGGCCCGTAGCAGGTTCAGCGCCCGCTGAACGGAGTCCGGCGCCGGGATCTGTTTCGGTGCGGGATCGACCACCTTGATGAGCGAGGCACGGCCCGCGGCTGCCTCCATCGTCTGCGCGAAGAGTTTTGCGGGAAGATCGAGATACACCCCGCCAGGACGCCCCGAGACCGCGGCGCGTATGGCGCGCGCCATGCCGATGCCGATGTCCTCCGCATGCAGCACGCGGAAGGCCGCTTTGGCGACTCCCTTGGCGATGGCGAGCTGGTCCATTTCCTCGTAGTCGCCCTGCTGCAGGTCGACGACCTCACGCTCGGAGGAGCCGCTGATGAGGATCATCGGGAAGCAGTTGGTGGTCGCGTGCGCCAGCGCCGTGAGGCCGTTCAGGAAGCCGGGCGCCGACACGGTGAGGCAGATGCCGGGCTTTTGCGTGAGGAATCCCGCAATCGACGCGGCGTAGCCGGCGTTCTGCTCGTGGCGGAACGAGATCATGCGCAAGCCGAAACCACTGACGGCTTCCAGCTGGTCATCGATGCCCTGAAGCTGAACGGCCTCGACACCATCTACGGCCTGCCGGGCATCCCGATCACCGACCTGACGCGCCGGGGGGCGGCCCCGGGCCGGCGCGGGGGGTAGGTGCGCCACCGGCAGAACGCGGGCGATGCCGCCACCCAAGCCGGGTTGCGCACCCACCAGACCGGCAACAGCCACACCCGTTACCCGCC
>JANNKG010000438.1:0-18671 GCA_031396185.1 Burkholderiales bacterium
GCGCATTGCGGCGGGCGCATCGGACGGCACCAGCAGATCGGGGATAACGAGGTCTAAGGGCATCCTATGGGAGATAATCTTGCGTCGGAGTCGAATTATGCGGGGTTCATCGCATAATTCGCCTCTCCCACCGTCTTCGGAACCCTTTCGCTTGCGACCCTTCGAGCTTTTCATCGGCCTGCGCTATACGCGCGCCAAGCGCCGCACCCACTTCATCTCCTTCATCTCGCTCGTGTCGATGCTCGGCATCGCGCTCGGCATCGCCGCGTTGATCACGGTCATGTCGGTGATGAACGGCTTCGAGAAGGAAATCCGCGCGCGCATCCTCGGGGCCGCCGCGCACATCCAGGTTCTCGGGCCGGAAGCCGGCCTGCCCGACTGGGAGTCGGTCGCGCGAACGGTGAGGCAGCACCCCGAGGTGGTCTCGGCGGCGCCGTTCGTGCAGGCGCAGGGTTTGCTCTCCACCGGCTCGGCAGTGCGTGGCGTGTTCGTGCGGGGGGTCGTCCCCGAGCTCGAGGACCAGGTCGCGGATTTCGGCAAGCAGATGACTTCGGGAAGCCTCGCGAGCTTGAAGCCCGGTGAATTCGGGTTGGTGATCGGCATCGGCATCGCGCGCGCTCTCTCTCTCCGCCTCGGCGACCGCGTGACGCTCATCTCCCCGCAGGGGCAGGTCACGCCGGCGGGGCTCATGCCGCGGCTCAAGCAATTCACCGTCGTCGGCATCTTTGCGCTCGACCACAACGAGTTCGACTCCTCCCTGGCTCTCGCGCGCATGGAGGATGCGCAGGTGCTCTACCGCATGGGCAGCAACGTGAGCGGCGTGCGCCTCAAGGTGCGCGACATCGACCGCGCGCCCGCGGTGGTGCGCGCCCTCGCCGCGAGCGTGTCCCCGGACGTCTACCTTTCAGACTGGACGCAGCAGAACGTGAACTACTTCCGCGCCATCCAGATCGAGAAGCGGATGATGTTCATCATCCTCACGCTGATCATCGCGGTGGCGGCATTCAACCTGGTCTCCACGCTGGTGATGGTGGTGACCGACAAGCATCCCGACATCGCCATCCTGCGCACCCTCGGCGCGTCCCCCGCCTCGGTGATGAAGATCTTCGTGGTCCAGGGCGCGGTGATCGGCACCATCGGCACGCTCCTGGGCGTGGTCGCCGGCGTGCTGCTCGCGCTCAACATCGACGTGGTGCTGCCTTTCCTCGAGCGCACCTTCAACTTCCACATCCTGTCGCGCGAGGTGTACTACATCACCGAGCTGCCGTCGGACCTCCATTGGCAGGACGTGATCTCGGTGTCGATGGTGTCGCTGGTCCTCGCCTTCGTGGCCACCATCTATCCGAGCTGGCGCGCCTCCCGCGTCAATCCCGCCGAGGCGCTGCGCTATGAGTAGCGAGGTGGTGCTGTCGTGCGCGGGCCTCGAGAAGGCGTATGGCATGGGCGAGGTGCGCGTGCCGGTCCTGAAGGGCGTGGATCTCGAAATTCGACGCGGGGAGTCGGTGGCGATCGTGGGCGCATCGGGCTCGGGCAAGAGCACCCTGCTGCACCTTCTCGGCGGCCACGACCGGCCGAGTGCGGGCGCGGTCACGCTGATGGGGCGTAATCTTTCGACGCTCGATGCGGGGGCGCAGGGAAGGCTGCGCAACGAGGCGCTCGGGTTCGTCTACCAGTTCCACCACCTGCTCCCCGAATTCTCCGCGCTCGACAACGTAGCGATGCCGCTCATCATCCGGCGCGTCCCCGACAAGGAGTCGCACGACCGGGCCGCGGCGATCCTCGATGAAGTGGGCCTCGGACATCGGTTGGCGCATCGTCCTGGCGAGCTCTCGGGAGGCGAGCGCCAGCGCGTCGCGGTGGCCCGCGCATTGGTGACGCATCCGGCCTGTGTGCTCGCCGACGAACCCACCGGCAACCTCGATCGCGAGAACGCCGGCAAGGTTTTCGACCTGATCCTGGCACTGAACCGGCGCCACGGAGCCGCGTTCGTGATGGTGACCCACGATCCCGACCTGGCCGCCCGGATGGGCCGCCGGCTGAGGATGACCGACGGCCGTATCGAGTAGAAGTTTTCTTGCCTAGCGCGAGGCCATCATGCGCTCGCGCAGGATCTCCATCAGCGCCTGGCGGGCAGCCACCACGTTGCGCTTGTAGAACTCGATGCGCTCCTCATCGGAACGCGAGGCGCGGCGGCTCACCAGCTTCAGCCCGTCGCCCTGCGCCCACGTGTCGCGCCGCGCAGCCGCGAGCGCACGCTCGGCGAGGTCGAATTGCAAGTTCGCGCGCGACAGCGCGGCGTCCGAGTCGATCAGTTGGACGACGTCCAGGCCATTGGTGGAAGGCGCGGTGCTGCTGGCGCTTCCCGAAGGAAGTTGGCGCTGCTCCAGGATGCGTGCATCGCCCCCGGGCGGCACATCCGAGAACATGATCGTGCCGTTGGCGCTGACAGATTTGTAGAGGACCCCTGCTACCGCCGGTGCCGCGAGGGCCGCGGCCGCTGCCAGGGCAAGAATCGCAAGGGCTCTGTTCATGCCTGCAGGATGACGCGCCCACAAGTCGTGCGTGAGTGCGCAGCGAGCCGCCGCGCTAGTTACTTGGGATTATCTCGTAGCGTTTTACCGCCTTTGGGGTAGCGGATTCCGACGTCGAGTGTCCGACTGCGCCTACGGCTCCAGCCAAGGGGCAACGGCGCTCTCCACATCCGCGGGCGAACGCACCCGCAGCGCCGGCATCCCCGCGGCGAGTGCGCCGTCGATGTTGGCCGCGGTGTCGTCGAAGAAGAGGATGCGCCCGATCGGCACGCCAGACTCGCGCGCCACGTGCTCGAACGCTGCGCGCTCCGGTTTGCGCAGGCCCATCTCCGAGGAAATGAAGCGCCGCGCGAGCGGGCGCAACGCGAATTCATAACGCGCTGACCAGTACCGGTGATGGGTGGCGTTGGTATTGGAGAAGAGGTGAATCGGGACGCCCGCCGCCAAGCGCGGCAACAGTGCCACCGTCGCGCTGATCTCGGGCCCGAAGACCCGCGCCCACCCGTCGGCGAACCCGTCGTCGGAGAGGTCGATGCCGAGCGATGCCCGCAGCGACGCGAAATACGTCACCGCGTCGATCTCGCCGCGTTCGTGGCGCTGGTAATCCTCGCCGTGGTCGAAGCGCGCCTTCACCTGCGAGAAGCTGGCCGCGGCGAGCTCGGCCCAGCGCGCGAGCACGCGGTCGAAATCGATCTCCACCAGCACGCCGCCGAAATCGAAGAGCAGGGCGTCGATGTCCTCGCGTTTCACGCGGGTCGTCAACGCCGGCATGTTCACGCCAGCTTCATCCAATCTCCGTAGGCCTTCGCCACCGAGGCAGCGGGCACTGCCGCGAACGGGTGCGCTTTCCCGTAGAACATCACCAGCTTGCTCCCCGGGATCAATGCACCCAGCGCGAGCGTCTCCGGCCAGGGCACCAGCTGGTCACGATTCGAACCGACCAGCATCACCGGCACCGCGATCGCCGCGAAATCGGGGTCCTGCAACGGGGCCTCGCGGCCGAGGTCGCCGTAGAGGCTGGCATTGACCTTGACGAGCTCGGTCCAGTCCTGGGGGGCATGGATGCGCTCCATCTCGGCCGCGCGCGGATTGCCCGGCTGCCGCATCCACTCCGTGCTCGAGATTCGTTGCCAGCGCCCGACGGTGTCCTCGTCGAACACGTGCTTGGTAGCGATGGCGCACACGCCGAGGGCGCGGGCGGGCATGTGTCGCGCGAGGTACAGGGCGACGTAGCCGCCCAGGCTATAGCCGAAGACGTGGGCTTGCGCCACTCCTTGCGCGTCGAGCCACGCCGCCAGGTCCTCGGCATGCCCCTTGATCGAGAAGCTCTCGGGAATGTGCCGGCCTCCATGGCCGGGCAGGAGCGGGGTGTGCACTTCGCCGTAAGGACGCAGCGCCGCGACCAGGGGCTCCATCTGCGCCGCGGTGCCGTTGCTGCCGTGGATCACGACGAAATGCGGCCGGCTCACGCAGCCTCCAGCGAGCGCCACAGGTACCACGTCGCCACCGAGCGATACGGCGCCCACGGCTCCCCGATCTCGCGCATCTCGGCCTTGGTGAGCGGCTCGCCGCTGTTGTAGGCGCGCTCCATCGCGCGCCGCAGGCCCATGTCGTCCACCGGAAGCACATCGGGGCGGTGCAGATGGAACATGAGGAACATTTCGACGGTCCAGCGGCCGATGCCTTTCACGGCCACCAGCTCTTCGATGATCGCCTCGTCGCCCATCTTCGGCCAGCGGCGCGGCTTTACCTCTCCGGAGTTGAAGTGGCGGGCGAGGTCCTTCACATAGATCACCTTCTGCCCCGAGAAGCCGCACGCGCGCAGCGCCTTACCTTCCGTCGCGGCCACATTGTCCGGCGTGACCTTGCCCACGCATTCGACGAAGCGCCCCCAGATCGACTGCGCCGCCTTGACCGAGATCTGCTGGCCGACGATGGCGCGGGCGAGCGTCTGGAACGCGTCGCCGCGGCTCACCAGGTCGGCTTCGAGGCCGGCCTTGATGAGCTTACGCAGGACTTTGTCGCGTCGGGAAAGGTGCGCGGTGGCCACGGGCCAGAAATCCGGTTTCATTTTTCGTTGTTCACCTCGTGTCGAGCAGGCCCGGGATCGCCATCGCGCCGAGGATCGCGATGACCGCCAGCAGCATGCGCGGAATGATACAGCCTGAACGGACGGGTTCCGGGAGGGTCCATAGGGAGCACTGTCGCAATATCCGTAAGGATCGCCATGGCCGACAAGCCGCAGCAATCATCCCCCGCCCCCAAGCTGGACTCCACCCGAACGCGCGTCCCCGGTGTCGCTTCGGGCACCGAACACGACGACAAGGTCATCGACGAGGCCCTCGACGAGAGCTTCCCCGCGAGCGACCCGGCGGCCATCGTGAGCCCGGGGAGCACCCTCGCGGTAAAGAAAATGGCCGAGGAGGGCCGCGCCGTGCCCGACGCGGACACCGCCGGGAAGGTCCCCAAGAAGTAACCGGCGTCGGCGGGTCGCCTTCCCGAGCGTTGGGAGGGAATGCGCCTTTTCGTCCTCGCGTTCGTCCTCGGCACGCTGCTGCTCCAGCATGCCTCCGAGTTGCCGGATCCAACCCCCCACTTCGCTCTCGGCATCGCCGCGCTTCTCGCGCTGCGCCTCGTCCCCGGCGCCCCGCTACGCGCCGCGCTTCTCCTCACCGCGGGGTTTTTGCTGGGCCATGGCCTCGCGGCATGGCGTGCCCAGGATCGCCTTGCCGATGCATTGCCGATGGCCTGGGAGGGTCGGGACATCGAGCTCGTGGGCGTGGTCGCGAGCCTGCCGCAGCCAAGCGCACGGGGCACGCGGTTCCTCTTTGACGTGCAGCGCGTGCGGACGGCCGAGGCGCTCGTGCCTCGACACATCGCGCTGACATGGTTCGCCGAGGCGGACAGGTCCCAGGGCGTTCCCCCGCGTCTGGTGCCTGGCGAGCGCTGGTCGCTCACCGTCCGGCTGAAGCGCCCGCGCGGCCTCGCCAATCCGCACGGTTTCGATTTCGAGCCGTGGGCGCTCGAGCGCGGCATCCGCGCCACGGGGTACGTGCGCGCCCGGGCCGGCGGGACGCGCGAGGCCCTCGTGGAAGGCTGGCCCTACACGCTGCACCGCTGGCGCTCGGAGGTCCGCGAGGGAATGCAGGCGCACCTCGGCGAGGCACGCCTGCGCGGCGTGGTGGTGGCGCTGGCGATCGGCGACCAGGATGCGATCGCCGCCGACGATTGGGAGGTGTTCTGGCGCACTGGCGTCGGGCACCTCATGAGCATCTCGGGACTGCACATCACGATGCTCGCCGGGATGGCGTTCATGCTGGCGTGGTACGCATGGGTGCGGATACCGGCGTTGGCCTTGCGCTGGCCCGCACGCAAGGCGGCCATTGTTGCCGGAACGCTCGCCGCGGCCGCCTACGCCCTGCTGACGGGATATGCGGTGCCCGCGCAGCGCACCTTCGTGATGCTTGCCGCGATCGCCGCCTGCGTGCTCGCGGACCGCCACGGGTCGCCCTCGCGAATGCTCGCCGTGGCCGCCTTCGCGGTCCTCGTGCTCGACCCGTGGGCGGTGCTCTCGGCCGGCTTCTGGCTTTCGTTCGGGGCGGTGGCCGCGATCTTTTACGTAATGGCGCTGCGCACCGGCAGGGCAGGCTGGTGGCGGGTGGCCTTCATCGAACAACTCGCGGTGACCGTCGCGATGGTGCCGATGCTCGTCGCGCTCTTCCAGGAGTTCTCGCTGGTGTCACCCCTCGCGAATGCGGTCGCGATCCCGTTGGTGAGCCTCGTCGTCGTGCCACTGGCGATTGCCGGTGCGTTCCTGGGCCTGGGCGGGCTGCTCGATGCCGCCCACCTGCTGATGCTCGCCCTCATGGGGCCGTTGGAATCGCTCGCCGATTGGCACGGGGCGATGATCGAGAGCCACGCGCCGCAATCCTGGACGGTGCTGGCCGCGATGGTGGGATGCGTTTGGTTGCTCGCGCCACGTGGAGTGCCGATGCGCGCCGCTGCCGTCCTGTGGTTCGTACCGCTATTCGCCGTGACGCCCGCCCGGCCCGCGTGGGGCGAGGCCTGGATGGACGTGCTCGATGTCGGCAACGGCCTCGCGGTGGTGGTGCGCACGGCGACCCATGCGCTCGCCTACGACGCGGGGCCGGCGTGGAGCACTGACGCCGACAGCGGCGGGCGCATCGTGGCGCCGTTCCTGCGTGGCGAGGGCGTCGCGCGACTCGACGCAATGATCGTCTCCCATGCCGACGACGACCACGCCGGCGGAGCGGTCTCGCTCGCGGCGGCGCGCTCGCCCGGGTGGCTCCTTTCGACGCTCCCGACGACGCACGCCGTGCACCTGCTGGTCGATGATGCGCGACGCTGCGAGGCCGGGCGGCGCTGGACCTGGGACGGCGTGGAGTTCGCGGTGCTCCATCCCGATGCGGGCGTCTATGCCGAGGCGCCGGGCAAGCGTGCGCGCAAGGAGAACGATCGCAGCTGCGTCGTGAGGGTAGCGGCGCGCGGGGCCGTGGCGCTCCTCGCCGGCGACATCGAGGCGAGAGGCGAGGCCGAAATGCTGGCGCGCGCGGCAGCGGCGCTGCGCTCCGAGGTGCTGCTCGTGCCGCACCACGGCTCGAAGAGCTCGTCGACCCCGGCGTTCCTGGATGCCGTGGCACCGACGCTCGGGGTGCTGTCGGTGGGCCATCGAAATCGCTACGGCCATCCGCACGAATCGGTCGTCGCGCGTTATGCCGCCCGTACCATCCGGCTGCATCGCACCGATCGCGAGGGCGCGCTCCGCGTAGTCCTTCCGGCGCAATCAAGCGCCTCGCCGCGAGTCGAACCGCTGGTACGACAAGTGCGATACTGGAGCGAACGGAGGCCCCGATGAATCACTCGATGCAACGACGGCGCGTTCTTGCGTGGATGGGTGCGGCGACCCTGGCGCCCACGCGGCTCCTCGCCGATGAACGCCCGCTCACGCCCAGGATGACCGAAGGGCCGTTCTACCCACGCAGCTTGCCGCGCGACGCCGATGCCGATCTCACGCGGGTCGAGGGCAGGGCGCAACGCGCCGCAGGCACGCCGCTGGCGGTTTCGGGCCGGGTCCTCGACCGCAGCGGCCGCCCGCGCGCCGCCGCACGCGTCGAAATCTGGCAGTGCGATGCGCGCGGCCAGTACCACCTCGTGGGCGAGCCGGAGTCCTCGCTCGACCCGAATTTCCAGGGCTTCGGCGCCGTGACCACCGACGCCGAAGGGCGCTACGCATTCACCACCATCAAGCCGGCGCCGTATCCGGGCCGGACGCCGCACATCCATTTCACCGTCGTCGAGGGCGGCAAGCGCCGCCTCACCTCGCAGATGTTCATCGAAGGCGAGCCCGGCAACGAGCGCGACGGGCTGTATCGCCACCTCGGCCGTGAAGCGCGCCTGGTCACGATGAAGCTGGAGGGCTCCGAGGCAAGCCTCAAGGGCTCGCTCGATATTATCCTGGGGTAGGGCGGAAGGCGGATAGCGCGGAGGTTTGTACGCGGGGTTTTCAACGCCCGGCGTCTGATCAGTCCTTCCTCTGCGTATCCTCTGTGTGCCCTCTGCGTACCTCTGCGTTCCAAATCCCCCGGTTGCGCTCCACGGTGCCTTGACACCTAGTCGGGTGATCGCGACCCGCGACGAAGGTCGAGCGTCACCGGGAAGCGCGGGTTGCGCGCCTCCTTGACGACGTCCATCGGCCCCGGCGTGTGGCCCATCGGCAGGAATCGTGCGACGCGCCGCGCCTCCGCCTCGAGGGCATTCACCGGGAAGGTGGTGTAGGTACGGCCTCCCGGGTGGGCGACGTGGTAGGTGCAGCCGCCCACCGAGCGGCCATTCCACAGGTCGACCACGTCGAAGACCAGCGGGACGTGCACGCCGATGGTGGGATGCAGCGCCATCGGCGGGGCCCACGCGCGGTAGCGCACCCCGGCCACGAACACGCCGGAGTGCCCGGTGGGCGTCATCGGCACCAACCGCCTGTTGCACGCGATCGCGTAGCGCGCATCGTTCAGGCGCGACGCCTTGATCTGCAGGCGCTCGACCGACGAGTCCACGTAACGCGAGGTGCCGGTCTGGGCGACCTGCTCGCCGAGCACGTGCCAGGGCTCGATCGCCTGGCGCAGCTCGACCTCGATGCCCTCGTAGGCCACCGTCCCATAGCGCGGGAAGCGGAACTCCACGAACGGCGCGAACCACTCGTACTTGAATGCGTAGCCGGCGCCGTTCAGGTCCTCGACCACGTCGCGCAGGTCCTGGACGACGAAGTGCGGCAGCATGAACTCGTCGTGCAGCCGCGTATCCCAGAACACCAGCCTCTCTCGATACGGGCGCGCCCAGAAGCGTGCGGTGAGCGCGCGCAGCAGCAGGATCTGCAGCAGGCTCATGCGCGCGTGGGGCGGCATCTCGAAGGCGCGGAACTCGAGGATGCCGAGCCGCCCGGTGGCGGTGCCCGGCGCATACAGCTTGTCGATCGAGAACTCCGCGCGGTGCGTGTTGCCGGTGAGGTCGACCAGGAAATTGCGCAGGATCCGGTCGACCAGCCACGGCCTTTCGTTTGAAGCGTCCTTCTTGAACTGCGCCTCCAGCTGCTCGAACGCGATCTCGAGCTCGTAGAGCGTGTCGCTGCGCGCCTCGTCGACCCGGGGCGCCTGGCTGGTGGGCCCGATGAACATGCCCGAGAAGAGGTAGGAGAGCGACGGGTGGTTCTGCCAATAGGTGACGAGGCTCCTCACCAGGTCGGGGCGGCGCAGCAGCGGGCTCTCCGCCGCGGTCGGACCGCCCAAGGTGATGTGATTGCCGCCGCCGGTGCCGGTGTGGCGGCCATCGAGCATGAATTTCTCGGTCCCGAGGCGCGTCTGGCGCGCCTCCTCGTAGAGCGTGGTCACGTGGCTCTTCAACTCCTCCCAGTCGTTGGCGGGGTGGATGTTGACTTCGATCACTCCGGGGTCCGGCGTGACCGCGAATCGGCCCAGGCGCGGATCGTCGGGCGGCCCATAACCTTCGAGGCGCACTGGCCAGCCGAGCGCGTTGGCCGTCGCCTCGACGGTGGCGACCAGCGTGAGGAAGTCCTCGAGCAGCTCGAGCGGCGGCAGGAAGACATGCAGGCGCTCCTTGCGGACCTCGACGCAGAGCGCGCGCTTCACGACCTCGCGGGAGGCGCCGGGGGCGAGCTTGGCCGGCTTGCCGAGCTTGGCGGGGGACGCCGCCTTCGACGGCCGGCGCTTGCCGAGCGCGTCGCGGCGCTCGAACGGGTCCATCGGAATGTGCGGCTCTTCGTCCTCGGGCAGGACTTCCGGCAGCGATCCGAGCGGCAGCCGATAGCCCATGGGCGAGTCGCCTTCGGCGAGAAACACCTTCTCACGCCGCAGCGGCCACGGCGAGCTGCGCCACTTCGTGGGGCTGCTCGCCTTCGGGCGCGCCACCGCCTTCAGCGGGAGGACAAACCCCATCGGTTTGCCGAGGCCCTTGGCGAGCTGGTCGGCGAGGCGCCGGCGCACGCCTTCGGTGGAGGTGTCCTGCCCAAGCGGATCGACGTTGAGCGGGAGGTTGGCCTCGTCGCGGATGATGCGCCACGGGTCTTCGTACGCGGGCATCGCGAATTCGGGCTCTACCCCGAGTGCCAGCGCCAGCTCGGAAGCGAAGCGCCCGGCCTCGACTTCGGTCGCCTTGATTCCGGCGCGTTCGAGCCGCTCCTCAGCCTCGTCGTCCCAGAGCGCCACGCCGTCCTTGCGCCAGAAGCACGACAGGGCCCACCGCGGCAGGGGCTCGCCGGGATACCACTTGCCCTGGCCATAGTGCAGCAGCCCCCCGGGGGCAAAGCGCTTGCGCAGCCGGGCGAGCAACTCGCCGGCGAGCTCGAGCTTTTTCTCCGACATCGCGGTGTAGTTCCACTCCGCGCCCTCCATGTCGTCGATCGAGATGAACGTGGGCTCGCCGCCCACGGTGAGGCGCACGTCGTTCTCCGCGAGCTCGCGATCGACCTGGCGCCCGATCATGTCGATCGCGCTCCACTGCGGCTCGGTGAACGGCTTGGTGACGCGCGGATCCTCGTGGATGCGCGTGACCGTCATCTGGAATTCCAGCGTGCTCTCGCAGACGTCGGTCATGCCCGTCACCGGGGCGGCGCTCACTGGGAGCGCCGCACTCGCGAGCGGGATGTGTCCCTCGCCCGCGAGCAGGCCCGAGGTCGGGTCGAGGCCGATCCAGCCCGCGCCGGGCACGTAGGCTTCGGCCCACGCGTGCAGGTCGGTGAAGTCTTCTTTCGGGCCCGACGGGCCGTCGAGGGATTTCTGGTCGGCTGCGAGCTGGATGAGATAACCCGAGGCGAAGCGCGCGGCGATGCCGAGGTAGCGCAGGATCTGCACCATCAGCCACGCCGAGTCGCGGCACGAGCCTTGCGCGGCCGCGAGCGTTTCTTCCGGCGCCTGGATGCCTTGCTCCAGGCGCACCAGATAGTTGACGTCCTCGCGAACCATGCGGTTGACCGCGATCAGCAGGTCGATGGTCGAGATCCGCGTGCCGAGGAAGAGGGTGCGTGCGCGGCGGACCCAGGCGATCAGCAGCGGGGTCTCGGGAACCAGCTCCAGGTAGGGCGCCAGCTCGCGGAAGTTGTCGTCGCTGTAGGTGAACGGAAACGTCTCGGCCGACGGGTCGACGAAGAAGTCGAACGGGTTGATCACCGTCATGTCGGCCACCAGGTCGACAGTGATCTCGAGCTCGCGGGACTTTTCCGGGAATACCAGCCGGGCAACCCAGTTGCCGTAAGGGTCCTGCTGCCAGTTGAGGAAGTGCTTCGCCGGGCGGACGTTCAGCGAGTAGCTGTCGATGGGCGTGCGGCAATGCGCCGCGGGGCGCAGCCGCACCTCGTGCGGCGAGAGCCCGACGAGCCGGTCGAACACATAGCGGGTCTTGTGGTGCAGCGCGACCTTGATCGTCACCCTGAACGCCCTGCCTGCGTCACTCGAGCCAGTCGGGATCGGGAAGCTCGGAGAAGACGCGCCGCAGGCCACCCCCCCAGCGCGAGCGCAGCATGGTGAAGTACGGATCGCCCTCGCGGATGCGCTGCTGCATCCCCACGCGCAGGCTGTCGCGCGGGTACCAGAGGAGATCGATCGGCAGGCCCACGGAGATATTGGACTTCATCGTCGAATCGAACGAGATCAACACGCACTTGGCGGCCTCTTTCTGGGGCGTGGCCATCGATACCACGCGGTCGAGGATCGGCTTGCCGTACTTCGACTCGCCCAACTGGAAGTAGGGGGTGTCGTCGGTCGCCTCGATGAAATTGCCCTGCGAGTACACATGGAAGAGGCGCGGGATCTCCCCCTTGATTTGGCCGCCCACCAGCAGGTTGGAATGCGACTCGATCGAGGACTGCGACAGGAACGGGCCGTCCTTGCGCGACATTTCGCGCAGCGCATCGCCCACCAGCGAGGCGGCGTCGTACATCGACGCGGCATTCCAGATGGTCTCGGTGCCTTCCTCGGCCTTGGCGTGGCGATCGAGGATGTTGATGACGCCCTGGGTCATGGCGAGGTTGCCGGAGGAGAGCACCACGATCACGCGCTCGTCCTTCTTTTCGTAGACGCGCATCTTGGTGAAGGTGGCGATGTGGTCCACGCCTGCGTTGGTGCGCGAGTCGGAGGCGAAGATCATGCCGGAGTCGAGGCGGACGGCGACGCAATAGGTCATGGGCTCATTCTACTCAACCGTGCGTGACGAAAAGAAGCTGCCCTGGACGTCCTCGGAGAGCTCCTGCATGGAATCGAGGAAATCGGTGAGGTACTCGTGCAGCCCCCCGGCAAAGATTTCCGAGATGCGCCCGTGCTCGAAGCCGGCGAGGATCTTGTTGGCGTTGCGCACGGTGTGCCCGGACTGCGCATTCTGCACGCGCCCAAGCGAGTCGCACACCTGCTTCAGGCAGAAGCGCAGGCTCCTTGGGATGTCGCCGCGCAGGATGAGGAGCTCGGCCAGCTTGAGCGGGGTAATCACGTCGCGATAGACCTTGCGGTAGGCCTCGAAGGCGGAGACGCTGCGCAGCACCGCCGACCACTGGTAGTAGTCCACCGCGCCACCTACGTCCTTCACGCTCGGCAGCAGCACGTGGTACTTGACGTCGAGGATGCGCGCGGTCGAATCGGCGCGCTCCATGTGGGAGCCCATCCGCGCGAAGTCGTAGGCGTCGTCGCGGTGCATGGTGCCGAAGGTCACGCCGCGGAACAGGTGGCTCCTCTCCTTGACCCAGTCGAAGAACATCGAGACCCCCCGGGCCTGGACGCGCTCCTCGTCCATCTGCTGCATCTCCAGCCAGGTGGCATTCAGCACCTCCCACATCTCGGAGGTGATCGAGCCTCGCACCGCGCGCGCATTCTCGCGCGCCTGGCGCGCACACGCGTAGATCGACGACGGATTCTCGGGGTCGAGGGCCATGAAATGCAGCACCTCGCGGGCGCAGACTTCCTCGTGGCGGCCGGAGAAGGGAAAGAGCGTCCCGGTGATGTTGAGGGGCGCGAGCCAGTCCTGGCCCTGCAGCGCCGGGTCTTTCACCAGAAGCGACATCCGCCATGTCACGTCGAGGACGCGGGCGCTATTCTCTGCCCGCTCCACGTAGCGGCTCATCCAGTACAGGTTCGATGCGACTCTCGAAAGCATCTAATCCACGACCCACGTGTCTTTCACGCCACCGCCCTGGGACGAATTCACCACGAGCGAGCCTTCGCGGAGTGCCACGCGGGTGAGGCCCCCGGGCACGAAGTGAATGTCGGAGCCGGTGAGCACGTAGGGGCGCAGGTCGACGTGGCGGTCCTGCAGCTCTTCGCCGCAGTAGGTGGGCACCTGGGAGAGGGCAAGCGTGGGCTGCGCGATATAGCGCTCCGGCGCGTCGAGGACCCGCTGGCGGTAGCGCTCGCGTTCGTCCCGGCTTGCCGTGGGCCCCACCAGCATGCCGTAGCCGCCCGAGCCATGGGCTTCCTTGATCACCAGCGTATCGAGGTTGGCGAGGACGAACTTGAGGTCTTCCGTGTTGCGCAGCACGTAAGTCGGCACGTTCTTGAGGATCGGCTCCTCGCCCAGGTAAAAGCGGATCATCTCGGGCACATAGGGGTACATCGACTTGTCGTCGGCGACCCCGGTGCCGATGGCGTTGGCCAGCGTGACCCGTCCCGCCTGGTACGCCGACAGCAGGCCGGGGACGCCGAGCATGGTGTCGGGCCGGAACGCGAGGGGATCGAGGAAGTCGTCGTCGATGCGCCGGTAGATCACGTCGACCTTCTGTGGGCCCTGGGTAGTGCGCATGAACACTGTGTCGTTGAGCACGAAGAGATCGAGGCCTTCCACCAGCTCGATGCCCATCTGCTGGGCGAGGAAGGCGTGCTCGAAATAGGCGCTGTTGTAGTGGCCTGGCGTCAGCAGCACGATGGTCGGGTTCTCCACCCCCGGCTGCGCCACGGCGCGAAGCGTCTTCACCAACAGGTCGGGGTAGTGGTCGACGGGGCGGATGGGCTGCTGCGCGAACAGCTCCGGGAAGAGCCGCATCATCATCTTGCGGTTCTCGAGCATGTACGACACGCCCGAGGGCGTGCGCAGGTTGTCCTCGAGCACGTAGTACTCGCCATCGGAATGCTTGACGATGTCCACGCCGGCCACGTGCGCGTAGACGCCCCCGGGCACCTCGATTCCCACCATCTCGCGACGGTACTGGCCATTGTTGAGGACCTGCTCGGCGGGAATTTTTCCTGCCTTGAGTATTTCCTGCCCGTGGTAGACATCGTGCAGGAAGCGATTCAGGGCACCGACGCGCTGGCGCAGGCCGCGGGCAAGGCGCTCCCAATCGTGGCCCGGGATAACGTGCGGAACGATGTCGAAGGGAATCAGCCGCTCCGTGCCCGAGGCTTCCCCGTAGACCGCGAAGGTGATGCCGACGCGATGAAACAGGAGATCGGCCGCGTGCCGGTTCTGCGCGATGCGCGCCGGCGGCGTGTCGGCGAGCCATTCGGCGAAGGCGGCGTAATGCGCGCGCACCGTACGGTCTTCCGTAAACATCTCGTTGTACAGCGGGGAGGTGGCCATCGTTCTGGGAGGGAGGCTGAGCAAGCCCCGTGCCACAGAATAATAGAAATCCGGCGCCCGGACTTCGGCCTGGGTGCCGGTTGGACGAAGCGCGTGCCGGGGGACGCCTAGCGGCGGCCGAGGACGCGGGTGATGAACCCGCGCAGGCTGCGAAGGAGCGACTGTGTCCCGGTGGTCACGGGGGCGATCGCATCCGCGGTCGCCTGGAGGTCCGGGGTGCCCGGCAGCATGACGAACTTCACCTTCGCGATGCAGTTCGCCCTGGCATTGAGCCGATCGGAGTTGCGGACGGAATTCATGGCTCCATGGTCCTCCTGGCGGGGGAAGGGCGCCCGGGACGATTCGCCATTCGGAATGCGGATTTTTCTGCAAAACCATGGGATAGAATCGGGTGAAGGTCCCCCGTGTTCAGCCCCTCCGCCGCCACCGAACTCGCCCCATTCGAAGGGGAACTGCGCGCGACTTTCGGCGCGGCCTTCGCTGAATTGCCGGTGCGCGCGCTGCAGTTCGCTCGCGGCGCCAGCGCCGCGTCCGGGCGCGGCGAGGCCTTCGACCGCGCGCTCGCCGTGGCGCGCGTGCTCCTGCTCCAGGGCGCCGACCCGGAGACGATTTCGGCGGCCCTCATCAGCCAGGCGATTCCGGAGCGCCAGCTCGACCTCGAGGCGGTGCAATCGGCCTTCGGCCCGGAGCTTGCGTTGCTGCTGCGCGGCATTGCCCGTGCCGGGCGGATCGATGCCCTGAATGCTTCCACGGTGGACCTCGAGCAGCTTCGAAAGATGCTGCTCGCGATTGCCGAAGACGTGCGCGTGGTGCTGATCAAGCTGGCCGAGCGCGTGGTCTACCTGCGCGGCCTGACTCGCTCGGATGCCGAGGTCCAGCGGGCCGCCGGCCGCCAGACCCTCGAGCTCTTCGGGCCGCTCGCCAATCGCCTTGGCGTCTCCGACATGAAGTGGGAGCTCGAGGATTTCTCGTTTCGCTATACCGAGCCGGAGCTCTACCGCAAGATCGCCCAGCTCCTCGACGAAAAGCGCAATGACCGCGAGGCCTATATCCAGCGGGTGATTGCACGGCTGCACCAGGAGCTCGGCGCCGCGGGCATCAAGGCGGTCATCCAGGGGCGGCCGAAGCACATTTATTCGATCTGGCGAAAGATGCGCGGCAAGGAAGTCGCCTTCGAGCGGCTCTACGACATCCGCGCGGTACGCGTCATCGTCGGCGACGTGCAGGAGTGCTACACGGTGCTGGGCGTGGTCCATGACCTGTGGACACCGGTCGAGGGGGAATTCGACGACTACGTCGCGAATCCCAAGCCGAACGACTACCGCTCGCTGCACACCGCGGTGGTGGGTCCCGAGGGCAAGACCCTCGAAGTGCAGGTGCGCACCGAGGAGATGCACCAGCACTCGGAGCACGGCGTTGCGGCCCACTGGCGATACAAGGAAGGCAGCCGGTCCGACAAGAAGTTCGACAGCAAGATCGCCTGGCTTCGCCAGGTGCTCGCGTGGCGCAACGAGCTCTTCGGCGGCGACTCCGGCTCGAAGACGCGGCTCTTCGAGGATACGATCTACGTGCTCACGCCGCAGGGGCGCGTGATCGATCTGCCCGCGGGCTCGACCCCGGTCGACTTCGCCTACCAAGTGCACACCGATCTCGGGCATCGCTGCCGTGGCGCCAAGGTGGATGGCCATATGGTGCCGCTCGACTACAAGCTGCAGAACGCGCAGCGCGTGGAGATCACCTCGGCCAAGCACGGCGGCCCGTCGCGCGACTGGCTCTCCGCACCGCTCGGCTACCTGGCCAGCCCTCGCGCAATCGCCAAGGTGCGCCAGTGGTTTCGCCACGAGGATTTCGAGGAGGACGTTGGACGCGGGCGCGCCGCCCTCGACAAGGAGCTGCAGCGCCTGGGCGCGACGCACGAATCCCACGAGAAGGTGGCCGCCGCCGTGGGCTTTGCAAAGCTCGAAGATTTCTTCGCCGCGCTCGGCCGCGGTGAAGTGACCCTGCGCCAGATCGACATCGCGGTACGCGGCGAGGCGCCGGTCGTCGAGCCGGCGATGGCGCCGCTGGTGGCGCCCGCTTCCGACAAGGCCTCGTCGGGCGTGCTGGTGCTGGGCGTGAACAACATGGCGACCCTGATCGCGAAATGCTGCAAGCCAGTGCCGCCCGATCCCATCGTCGGCTTCATCACGCGTGCCCGCGGCATCACCGTGCACCGCAGGGACTGCTCCAACATCACCGGACTTGCCCCCGTGCAGCGCGAGCGCATGATGGCGGCCGACTGGGGCAAGACCAGCGAGGCGCCGTTCTCCGCGGAAATCGAGGTGGTGGCCGTCGACCGCCAGGGGTTGCTGCGCGACATTTCGGAAGCGATAGCGCGCGAGCGCATCAACGTGATCGCGGTGAATACGCTCTCGCGGGGCGTGCACGCGTTCATGCGTTTCACGCTCCAGGTCGCCTCGGCCGATGCGATCCAGCGGGTGCTGCGGCAAGTGAAGGACGTGCCTGGCGTCGATACGGCGCGGCGGCTGTGATACCGGGCGTCTAGGCCATGAAAGCGGCATCCGCCGCTGAGAAAAACACGAATCTGACTTCGCGAATCGATGGGTGGCGCGTGAGGGATTCGTCGACCGCGGCCCGGGCTGCTCGCGCGGCATCGGGCTTGGGGTAGCCGTAGACGCCGGTGGAGATGGCGGGGAAGGCGAGGGTCTCGAGACCGTGCATCGCTGCGAGGGCGATGGAATTGGAGTAGCAGGCAGCGAGCAGCCGGGCCTCTTCACCTTCGTGACGTCCGTAGATCGGGCCGACGGTGTGGATCACGAATTTCGCCGGCAGCCTTCCCCCGGCCGTGATGACCGCGAACCCTGTGGGCAATCCGTCGGGATACTCGGTCTCGCGCAACCGCCGGCAGGCCTCCAGAATCTCCGGCCCACCGGCGCGATGGATCGCACCGTCCACGCCGCCACCTCCCAACAGGCTCGAATTCGCGGCGTTCACGATCGCATCGACCGCCTCGCGGGTGAGGTCGCCAACTTTCACGGATACGCGCGGATTAATGGGGTCAGACTCCAATTGAGATAATGGCCATCCCGGCGAATTGTCTCAATTGGAGTCTGACCCCATTAATCTGCCCCGTGTGATCCTCAAGCAAGGCCGCGAGAAGTCCGTGCGCCACCGCCATCCGTGGATTTTCTCCGGCGCCATCGAGCGCGTCGATGGCGATCCGGGACTGGGTGAGACGGTGCAGGTGCTGGCACGCGACGGCGCGTTCCTTGCCCACGCCGCCTATTGTCCGAGCTCGCAGATCCGCGCGCGCGCGTGGTCGTTTGATCCCGCGGACGTGATCGACGCGGCATTCATGGGCCGGCGCCTGGAGGCCGCCGTCGCGCGCCGTGCCATCCTGCGCCCGGGCAGCAGCGGCATGCGCTTGGTGCATGGCGAGTCCGACGGATTGCCGGGGCTGGTGGTCGATCGCTACGGGGACGTGGTCGTGACGCAGATCCTTTCAGCCGGGGTGGAGCGGTGGCGGCCGTTGTGGGGCGAGGCGCTTGCGCAAATCACGGGCGCGCGTGCGGTCTTCGAGCGCTCGGACGTCGAGGTGCGCACCCTCGAAGGCCTCGCGCCGAGCGTGGGTCCGATGTTCGGGCAGGCGCCTGGCGCGGCACGCATCGAGGAGGATGGAATCGTCTACGAGATCGACGTGGAACGCGGCCAGAAAACCGGTTTCTACCTCGACCAGCGCGACAATCGCGCGCTCGCCGCGTCCCTCGCCCCCGGCGCCGACGTGCTGAATGCGTTTTGCTATACCGGCGGCTTCAGCCTGGCTGCGCTGAAAGGAGGGGCGAAACACGTGACCTCGATCGACACCTCGGACGAGGCGCTGGCACTGGGCCGCCGCAACGTGGAGATCAACTTGCTGGATGCGTCACGCGCCGAATGGATCAACGCAGACGTTTTTGCACACCTGCGCAAGCTGCGGGACCAGGGCAAGCGCTTCGGCCTGATCATCCTCGACCCGCCCAAGTTCGCACCCACCGAGAAACACGTGCCGAATGCCGC
>JANNKG010000453.1:0-4162 GCA_031396185.1 Burkholderiales bacterium
CCGGCAAGGGGCGGATCTACTTCTTCCTGATCCTGACAACCTTATTCTGGGGCGGCAGCTTCCTGTTCAGCAAGATCGGACTGCGCGAAATTCCGCCCCTTCTGTTTGTCGTCACCCGCTTTACATTGGCCACGCTGATCATGGTGCTGGTTTTTTTCCGGCGCCTGCCGCGGCTGGACCGCGGTACCCTCAAACGGGGCGCCATCGTCGGCCTGGCCCTGGGCCTGACCAACATGAGCTTCGTTTTCGGCATCAGGGACACCAGCATCTCACGGGCCGGGGTGCTCAACAACCTGTTCGTGCTCTTCATCCCGGTCATCACCAAGCTGGTCTGGAAAGACCGCATCGGCAGGGTCAACATGGCAGGCATCGGGCTGGCGGCCGTGGGCATCTGGCTGCTGGCCACCAGCGGCGGAGTCGGATTCAACCGCGGAGACCTGCTCTCCACCCTGTGCGCCCTGTTCATTGCCGGCCACATCATCTCCGTCTCCAAAGTGCTGCGGGACGATGATGTCTACCTGGTCTCCATGGTGCAGTTCGCTACCGTGGCCACCCCCGTCTGCCCGCTGGCAGTCGCCGCGCTGCTGATCGCCGGCACGACGTTGAACACCACGGTCCGGTTGGTTGTCGTGTTGGAGTTGGTTGCGCTCACCGTGGCGGAATAGGGGCTGCCCGACGCGTCGGTCGGCGTACCCGACACGACGCCGCTCGTCGCGTTGATCGACAGCCCGGGTGGCTGCCCCGAGATGCCAAATGTCATCGTCCCGTACTGCGCCGCCGCCGTGTACGCGTTCGCGGAGGCGATTCCGACGGAGGTGTTGCTGGCGGTTCCGCCACTCGTGAACGCGGGCGGGCCCAGCGCGATCGTGATGCTGAAATTCTGGGTACCGGTCAGTCCACCCGGGTACGTCGCGGTGATCGTGCCCGTGAACGCGCCGGTAGTCGTAGGCGTTCCCGAAATGACACCCGAGGTGCTGAGCAGCAGGCCCGTGGGCAACGCGCCCGCGGTCACCGAATACGTCGCGATGGATTCGCACTGCGAGACATTGACGTCGTGGCTGTACGCGACGCCGGTCTGCCCCCCCGGGGGAGCCGCGGTGCTGATGCTCGGCGCGGCCGTGGGGTTGCCGACGCTTACCGCTTGGCTTCGGGTGCTGGTGTTGCCGTTCGGCCCGGTACCGCGATAGGTGAAAGACGCCGCGCCGATGAAGCATGCGGTAGGCGTGAAAGTCGCGTCGGAGCCAGAGTAGGCGACGCCGCCGTTGGGCGAGGAAACGGTGGCAATGCCGGTGACCGCCCCATAGGGACTCGGCACGTAGATGCTCGGAAGCGTGAAGGTCGTCCCCAAGCCCCCGCCCGGATTGAACGCCACGTTCTGGGTGGGTGGCGTACCGAGGGCCGTCAGCGATTCCTGGATGTAGCTCGCGATGGCCGTGGTATCCACCACGGGCAACCCGGCGCCCAGCCCCGTCATGTTCTGGTTCAGCGCGTGCTGGATGATGTTGCCGGCGTTCGCGGCATTCAGCGGCGTGATATAGAAACTGGTCGGCGTCGCGTGACAGCCCGTGCAATTCGTGATGAAGAGGTTGTGGCCGGTGTTGTGCCCGGCAAAAGCAGGCGCCGTCGCCACCCCGCCCAGCGCCAGTACGGCGATGATCGCAAGGGCATGCGCCACGCGGCCCGAGGAGCTTCGTTGACCCAATGCGCAGCCCTCCCTGGGGGCGTATGGTTCTTTGACGGCGCTTCAACGAACGCCTTGTCGGCCAATGATACGCGAGGGCGATGGGGAGAACTACGGAAGATTCAGCAGCAAACGAGGGGCGAACGGCCCCTTTTCAGGGCTTGGGGATGCGCAGCGTCTTGCTGATCATCAGGGTTCCCGAAAGGGCGAAGAGCAGCACCAGGGGATGCAGCTCCCACGGACCCACCGCCCACGCCCCGCCCCACAGGTCCTCGCCGATGCGCCCCTTCCACGCGGCGAACGCGAGGATCGCGGTGAGTACGACGCTGGTCGGGATCGGCGTGCCCTCGAAATACTTCACTTTGTCGCCGCCCTCCGAGAGCGCCTCGGCGGTCACGTTGAAGCGCGCGAGCCGGCTCACGCCGCAGCAGACGAAATAGGCGAGGACGATCGCGTCCCACCCGCCCTGCATCCCGGCGGCGAAGGCGAGCGCCGCCGGCGCTACGCCGAACGAAATCACGTCGGCGAGGGAGTCGAGCTCGCGGCCCTAGGGAGAGTGCTGGTGGCGCGCGCGTGCCACTTTACCGTCGAAGACATCGAAGGCGAACGCCGCGGGGGCGAACGCCGCGGCCCAGAAAAAATGGATGGTGGACTGGCTGGCCATGTAGAGCATTGCCAGCAGCACGCCGCCCACGCCGCACGCCGCGTTGCCAAGCGTAAGGAAATCCGCGAGGTGGAACTCGCGAATCATCGAGAAATGCCTGCGCGCGGGTCCTGCCATGGCCGTCGGTCGCCCCGTTCGGGTTGGGAATCGAGAGGTTGGAACCGGCCGCGAGCCGAATGTTCCCTCGCTCCGCCAGGTCCATGGCCGCGCTCGATAACGGGTGTCATGGCGCGGTCCGGTAAAATTGGCGGTTTCGCGCCACGGTATTGCCGAAATTCCGCAAATGAAATACGACGAGCAGTCCATCAAGGTCCTGAAGGGCCTGGAGCCGGTGCGCGCCCGGCCGGGCATGTACACGCGCACCGACACCCCGCTGCACATCATCCAGGAAATGATCGACAACGCCGCCGACGAAGCGCTCGCGGGATACGCGAAAAGCATCGTCGTCACCCTCCACGCCGACAGTTCGATCAGCGTCGAGGACGATGGCCGCGGCATCCCCGTGGGTCCGCATCCGGTCGAGAAGGCGCCCACGGTGGAAGTGGTGTTCACGCGCCTTCACGCAGGTGGCAAATTCGACAAGAAGGCCGGCGGCGCCTACGCGTTTTCAGGCGGCCTGCACGGCGTCGGCGTTTCGGTCACCAACGCGCTGTCGCGGCGCCTTGAAGTGCGCGTGAAGCGCGATGGCGCGGCCTGGGAGATCGCCTTTGCCGGTGGCGAGGTCGACTCCAAGCTCAAGAGGGCCGGCAAGGTGGCGCCAAAGGACACCGGGACGTGGGTGCGCGCCTGGCCGGACCCCAAATATTTCGATACCCCCAAGGTCGCGCGCCGCGACCTCGAGATGCTGTTGCGCGCCAAGGCGGTCCTGCTGCCGGGACTCACGGTGCGACTGCTCGATGAGGCGGCCAAGGACCAGCGGGAGTGGCTCTACGAAGGCGGCCTGAGTGCCTACCTGCAGGAACGGGTGGAGGATGCCGGCGGCTACGTGAGCCCGATCTTCGCGGGCGAGTCCCACGTGGGCGCCGACGACGCGCAGTATGCCGAGGGCGAAGGCGCGCAGTGGGCGATTGCATGGGCGGAAGCCGGCGGTGAAGGCGAGTCGTTCGTGAACCTGATTCCGACGGTCCTGGGAGGCACCCACGAAGCCGGCCTTCGCAGCGCGGTATACGAAGCGGTGAAGGAGTTTTGCGAGCACCACGAATTGCTGACGCGCGGCCTGAGCCTGCAGTCGGAGGACGCGTGGAAGCCGCTGCGCTACGTGCTTTCGGCGCGCATTCTCGATCCGCAGTTCCAGGGGCAGACCAAGGAGCGCCTGTCGTCACGCGAGGCGGTAAAGCTGATCGCATCGCGGGTGAAGGATCCGCTCGATGCCTGGCTCAACCAGAACGTCGAGGAGGGCAAGAAGATCGCGCAGCTCGCCATCAGCGCGGCGAGCGCGCGCCAGAAGGCTGGAAAAGTGGTCGAGAAGCGCCGTGGGAGCGGCGTCGCGGTGTTGCCGGGCAAGCTCACCGACTGCGAGTCCCAGGACATGACGCGCAACGAAGTGTTCCTGGTCGAGGGCGACTCGGCCGGCGGCTCCGCCAAGCAGGGCCGCGACCGCCAGTACCAGGCGATCCTGCCGCTCAAGGGCAAGGTGCTCAATACCTTCGAGGTCGATGCCAAGGAGCTCTACGCGAACACCGAGGTGCACGACATCGCCGTGGCCCTGGGCATCGACCCGCACGAGGCGAACGCGGCCGACACGGTGCTCGACGGCCTTCGCTACGGGCGCGTCATCATCATGGCCGACGCCGATGTCGACGGCGCCCACATCCAGA
>JANNKG010000474.1:0-10206 GCA_031396185.1 Burkholderiales bacterium
GAGCGCGATCGTGCCCGCCGCCGCCTCGCCGTAGCGCGACTCGCCGGTGAGGAACCCGAGGCGGTTCAAGGCCCACGCCGCGACGGCGTTGCCCGAAGGGGTCGCGTTGTCGGGCCCGGGCTTGGGCCGCTGGATCAGCCTCTCATGGTCGTGCGAGGTAAAGAAGAAGCCGCCGGCACGCTCATCGTGGAAACGCTCCATGAGGACGTCGCCGATCTCCTGCGCCCACGCGAGGTCGTCGGGCCGGAAATCGGCCTGGAGCATCTCGATCAGCGCGGCGAGCAGGTACGCGTGATCGTCGAGATACGCATCGAGGTGCGCGCGCCCGTCCTTGTAAGTCGCGAGCAGGCGGCCATCCTTCCAGGGCGTGGCGCGCAGGAAATCGAGCGCCCGGCGGGCCGAGGCGAGCCAGTCGGCGCGACCGAAGACGCGCGCCGCGCGCGCCATGCCGGCGATCATCAGCGCGTTCCACGCGGTGAGGACTTTCTCGTCGCGCCCGGGCCGCACGCGCTTGTCGCGCGCCGCCATCAGCTTGGCGCGCGCGCGATCGACCGCCGCGCGCACCGCGCCCGCACCGATCCCCAGCTCGCCGGCGACTTCCTCGATCGGACGCGCCATCACCAGGTGCCAGGCGTGGCCCTCGAAATTGGGCGGGCGGTCGAGGCCGTAGACCCGGGACGCCGCCGCGAACTCCTGCGGCGCGAGGAGCGCTCGGACCTCGTCGATGCTCCATACGTAGAACTTGCCCTCCTCGCCTTCGGAATCCGCATCGAGCGCGGAGTAGTAGCCGCCCTCGGGGGACTGCATCTCGCGCATCACCCATGCCGCGGTTTCCACGCAGACGCGCTCGAAGGCGGGGTCGCGGGTTGCCGCCCAGGCGTCGGCATAGAGGCGCAGCAGCCACGCGTTGTCGTAGAGCATCTTCTCGAAATGCGGAATCGCCCACTCCGCGTCAACGCTGTAGCGCGAAAACCCGCCGCCGACCTGGTCGTAGATGCCCCCCGCCGCCATCTTGCGCAGCGTGAAGGCGGCGCGCTCGAGAGCGTGGGCGTCGCCGCCGGCGGCATGGCGGCGCAGCAGGAACTCGATCGTGTCGGGATGGGGAAACTTGGGCGCGCCGCTGAAGCCGCCGTGCTCGCGATCGAAGGCCTGCTCGAGCGACTCGGCTGCCGCGTCGAGCGGCTCGCGCGAGAAATGCGACAGCCGGGCGCCGGCCCGCGGCTGCATGCGCGCCAGGGCCTGGGCGAGCTGCTCGCCCTGCTGGCGGATGTCGCCGGGGTTGTCGTCGTAGAACTGGCGCACGCGCTTCAGCAGGTCCGGAAACCCTGGCATGCCGTACTTGGGCGTGCTCGGGAAGTAGGTGCCGCCAAAGAACGGCAGCTGGTCGTGGGTGAGGAACATCGTGAGCGGCCAGCCGCCGGAGCGCTGCGTGAGCATCGCCTGCGCGACCTGGTAGATCTGGTCGATGTCGGGGCGCTCCTCGCGGTCGACCTTGATGTTCACGAAGTTGTCGTTCATCACCTTCGCGATCGCCGGATCCTCGAAGGATTTGTGCGCCATCACGTGGCACCAGTGGCAGGCTGAATACCCGACCGACAGCAGGATCGGCTTGCCCGATTTCTTGGCAGCGGTCAGCGCCTCCTCACCCCACGGATACCAGTCGACGGGATTTTCCGCGTGCTGCTGCAGGTAGGGGCTGGTTTCTTTGGCGAGTCTGTTGGGCATTGGGAGTTCTGCGTGCAGGAGGTGATTCTATCCATGTTTCAGCACCCGCCCGATGCCTTCCCCGCGCCCTTCTCGACGTAGGCGATCATCAGCTTCATCAGCGCCACTGTCTTTTCGTCGATGCGCGGATCGTCGGCAAAGAAATGGTCGCTCCCGAGCGCCACGATGGTGAGGCTGCCGGGCGCGATCGCGTCGGCCAGAAGCGTGAGCCCGTCGTTTGGCCCCTCCTGTCGCAACACCGGATAGGTGTCGCGCGCATACCGGCCGACGTGCCCTGACATTGGAATGCCGAGATAGTTGACGATGAGGATGCCGGGGTCGACTCGAAGGCCCTGGAAACGCCTGCGGCCCGGGCCGGTACCGAGGCTCGCGACGGCATCGTGACTCCAGCCTTTCCACCAGATCCCCAGATCGACGAACAACCGCCGCGGGCCGGATCGGAAATGCTCGACGATCGGGCTGCCTTGCAGGAGGCCGCCGATATTGAGCCAGGCCGCGATCGACTTCATCGCGCCAGCACCGACCAGTCTGCCGAGGGCGAGGTGGATCGTGGGCCCCGCCGAGCTCGAGCCGGCGAGCAGGATCTTCTTTCCGGAGAGCGCATGCCTCGCGATCTCGGCCGCCAGGATCCGCGCGTTCTCCTCCACCGAGCCCGTCGGCCGCAACGGGACGAGATGGTTTTCGAAACCGTACCGGGTGGCGAGCTCCCGGGGCCGCGCGAAGTCCGCGCCGGTCAGGTGCCCCAAGTCGGCGTAGTCCCAACCGGGAACGAACAGCAGCAGGTACGGCGCGGCATCCGCCCCCGCGGCGCCCTTGTCGGCGAGGTAATGCACGAAGGATCGATTGAGGTCCCGGTTGCACGGGCTGGATAGCAGGCGATGGGCGAGGAACAGGGCGGCGAAATCGACCGACATCTCCCGGGAGATGCTCCCGAGCTCTTCGCGGGTGGGAATCGGTCGGTCGTATCGGCGATGGACCGCATCGATCCGGGAGTGAATTCCCGGGTCTTCGCTTTTTCCCTGCAGGTACTTCTCGAGGTAGTAGCGGGCGACCTCCGAGTCCAGATGGGTTTCGAACCTTTCGCCCATGAACTCGCCGCGGGCGGGAAATTCGGGAATCGTGCTGCAGGATGCGAGGCAGAGGCAGGCCGACAGGGCCAGGACCCGGGCGATGGAAGGCCGCATATTTTCCAAGCGAGTCAGCCCGCCGCGCGACGATCGGGCAGTCGCAGCAGGCCGAGGATGAGGGCGCAGCCGGTGAGGATGATGGCGCAGCCGGCGAGGCGGCCGGGCGTCACGGGCTCGCCGAGGAGGATCACGCCCCACACCATGCCGAACACCGGCACCAGCAGCGTCACCGTGATCGCCTTGACCGGCCCCACGTCGGCGATGAGCCGGTAATAGAACACGAACGCCACCGTGGTGGAGAACACCGCGAGGCCGGCCAACGCGAGCCACGCGACGGTGGGCACGGCTGCGAAGTCGCGGGTGACGGGCGTGAAGGGCGCGAGCGCCGCCGCCGCGAGCAGCAGTGTCGCGGCCGAGGTACCCATCGGGCTCGCGCCCTTCAGGTGCACCTTGGTGAACACGATGGTGAACCCGTAGATCGCCGTCGCCGCGACGCACATCGCGGCCGCGAGCAGCTCGGCCCGGGTCATCGGCGTCGGCGTCCACCCGACCAGCACGGCGGTCCCCGCCAGGCAAAGCGCGATGCCCGCGACCTTGGCGGGCGTGAGCGGGTCGCGGATCCATGCCGCGGCCACCAGCGATGCGAACAGCGGCGAGAGCGCGTTGAGGATCGCCGCGGTTGACGCGTCGATTACGGTCAGCGCCTCGGCGATCAGCACGAAGGGCAGCGCCAGCCCGACCGCCCCCACGAATAGGTAGCCCGGCCAGTGCTCACGCCAGCCGATGGAGCTGCGCGTTGCGTAGACGAAGATCGCGAGCGCCAGGCCGGCGATCAGCACGCGCAGCTCGATCATCAGGACCGGCCCGAGGTGCGGTACCGCGATCCGCATGAAGAGATACGACGCGCCCCACATCGCGGCGAGCGCGACCAGGCGGGCGAGATCCGCGGGCCTCAAGCGGGCGATGCCTCCAGCGCGCCTTCAATGGCCAGCAGTCGCGCCTTGCGCTCGACGCCCCCGGCATACCCGGTGAGGCTGCCACGGGTTCCCACGACCCGATGGCATGGCACCACGATCGACAGGGGATTGCGCCCCGTGGCCGCTCCCGCCGCGCGCGCCGCGCCCGGGGACCCGGCGCGCGCCGCCAGCTCGGCGTAGGTGAGCGTCTCGCCGTAGGGGATGCGCGCGATCTCGCCCCAGATGCGCCGCTGGAACTCGCTGCCGTCGGGTGCCAGCGGAAGCTCGAAGCAACGCCGCGTACCGTCGAGGTATTCGGCAAGCTGGCGCGCGCATTCGGCCAGCGGCGCGTGCGTCGCATCCTCGCGCCAGTCGCGCTGGACTTCCGGGGCGTGCGCCCGATCCTTGAAGTAGATGCCGGTGAGCGAGCTGCCGGCGGCGGTGGCGAGCAATGTCCCGAGGGGTGTGGCAAGGCGGGCGTAGCGAATCATGAAGTCTCCAGGGATTTCCAAAGGTGAAGTACGGCGTAGGCGCGCCAGGGTTGCCAGGCGGCGGCGCCTTCGAGGGCGAGCGTCGCGTCGCGTTGCTTCATCGCGCGCAGGATGGCGACGTCGGGATGCGGGAAGGCGTCGGGCCAGGCGAGCGCGCGCATCGCGATGTACTGCGCGGTCCAGGGACCCACGCCCGGCAGAGCTTGCAGCGCGTCGATCGTCACAGTGACCGGCGCTGTCGGCTCGAGCCGGATGTTGCCGGCGGCCACCTCGCGGGCGAGCGCCACGATCGCGCGCGCTCGCCCGGCGATGATGCCGAGGCGCGCGATGGCGGCGGGATCGAGCGCCGCAATCGCGGCAGGCGTGGGAAAGAGAGTTTTCAACCCGGCGTGCGGCGTCGGGAACGGCTCACCAAAAGCGGCCGCGAAACGGGCGGCAAGGGTCGACGCCGCCTTCACCGTCACCTGTTGGCCGAGGATCCCGCGCACCGCGACTTCGAATCCGTCGACGGCACCCGGCAGACGCAATCCGGGATGGGCTGCGGCGAGCGGCCCCAGGGCCGCTGCGATTTCCTCGGGATGGCACGCAAGGTCGAAGAGATGCTTCACGCGCGCAAGCAGTTGCGGGATGGCGCCGGCGAGCGAGGGGGAAGCGTCGACGCGCAGCGCCGAGCGCCGCTTCGAAGGCGAAACCGAAATCCATCCGACGCGGCTTCTCTCCGCCGCGTCGCCCTCGTGTCGACGGGGGCCCAATCCCTCCGCCGCGTCGCCCCCGTGTCGACGGGGGCCCAAACCCACCGCCACGTCGCCCTCGTGTCGACGGGGGCCCGGTCCCATTATTCGCACGGTGCGCAGGTACGCGCCGCCGTTCACCCACTCCACGCCGGCGATCGCGCGCTTCTCGAGAAAGGCGAGCATCGCGTCCCACGCATAGGGCGGGCGGTAGGCGAGGTCGAACGTCAATCGATCCGCGGGGCGTCGCGCCGGCGCCTTGCGGCGCAACTCCGCGGGCGTCATTCGGTAGCGCGTGCGAAACAGGTCGTTGAACCGCCTGAGGCTCGCGAACCCGCTGGCCATGGCGACGTCGAGCACCGGCATTTCCGTATCGGTGAGGAGCCGCTTGGCCAGCAACAGGCGCTGCGTCTGCGCGTACTCGACCGGTGCGACGCCGAACTCCTGCTGGAAAACGCGGCGCAGGTGGCGATCGGTGACCCCGAGCGCGCCGGCCACGTCGGGAAGCCGCACGTCGGCGAGGCGGCCATCCTCGATCATCCCCGCGGCCGCCTGCGCGAGCCGGCGGTTGGCGTCCACCGACGCATAACCGGGCGCGAGCTCAGGGCGACAGCGCAGGCACGGACGGAAACCACCCGCCTCGGCGGCGGCGGCACTCGGGAAAAAGCGGCAATTGGCACGGTTGGGGGTGCGCGCCGTGCAGACCGGCCGGCAGTAGATGCCGGTGGTCGCCACGCCTACATAGAAGCGCCCGTCGAAGCGGGTGTCGTGGGCGCGCAGGGCGCGGTAGCACTGGGTGTCGTCGAGCAGCATGGCCACATTATGCGGCCGGGGTCGACGGCCCATTCGCCGTTTTCGGACATCGAACCGACGCGTTTCGCGACCGCTGCGATGTAGGAACAAGCCTACAGCCAAGCCCGGGATCGCAAACCATACTGGGTTGACCCCGCAGCCTTCGACCGCTCCCGCCATGCTCGAAACCACACGGCGCAATGCCTCGTCGCCTCCACCTGCCGATTTTTTCGCAGGCGGCGGAGAAATGGGCCGGCGTATCCGCGAGACGGATTGGGCGCCTACCCCGCTCGGAAACCCCAGCGAGTGGCCGGCAGCGCTTCGCAGCGCGCTGCGCATCGTGCTTGCCTCGCGCGAGCCGCTGTGCCTGTGGTGGGGTGCCGACTGCACGGTCTTCTACAACGATTCGTGCAAGCCCCTTCTCGGAGCCGACGCTACGGCGGATCTCGGCGGGCCCGCCCCCGCGACCTGGCTCGAGGGTCCGTCGCAGATCGCGGTCGTCATCGATCGCGACGGCGCTCCGGTGGAGGCGCATTACAAGCTCGCATTGAGCCCCGTGCCCGGGGAAAGCGGCGCGCTGGGCGGCGTGCTGTGCATGTTCTCGGATATCTCGCGCGCTGTGCTGCTCGAGCGCCGGCTTGATCTGCTCGAGCGGGCGACGCAGGCTTCCGACACCGCCGCCGAGCTTGCCGCCACCAAGGACGAGCTGGCGCTCCAGGTCGAGCGCCTCACGAAGCTGCACGAGCTGGCGCTGCGCCTCGGCGGGATGACCGAGATCGCCCCGATGCTGCAATCGATCCTCGATACCGCGGTCGATGCGCAGGGCGCCGATTTCGGGCTGGTCTGGCTTCACGATCCCCACAGCAACTCGCTGGTGGTCGAGGCCAGCCGCAACTTCGACGCCCTTGCGCTGCAGCTTTTCCAGCGAGTGCCGATCGGGACCGCCGGCGGCCCTGCAGGCAACGCGTTCGCAAGTCATTGCCGCTGGATCATCGAAGACGTGGACACCGAGGCAGATTTCGTCGCGTACCGGGAACGCGCGCACGCGGTTGGGTTCCGCTCGGTGCACAGCACTCCGATCATCACGCGCTCCGGGGCGCTGCTGGGGGTGATCTCGGTGCACTACGCCCCGAAGCACCGGCCGAGCCAGCGCGACATGCAGGTGGCCGACGTCTGCGCCCGCCACGCCGCTGACGCACTCGAGGCGTGCCGCGGCCAGCAGGCGCTGCGCGACAGCGAGAGGCTCTACCGGGCGATCGGCGAATCGATCGATTTCGGCGTCTGGGTCTGCGATGCGACCGGGCGCAACACCTATGCCAGCGAATCATTCCTGAAGCTCACGGGGCTGACCCAGGCGCAATGTTCGGGCGATGGCTGGGCCGCCATCCTGCATCCCGAAGATCGGGAACGCACCATCGCCGCCTGGAAAGAATGCGTGCGCACCGGCGGAGACTGGGATGTGGAGCATCGGGTACGCGGCGTTGACGGCAGGTGGCACCCGGTCCTCGCGCGCGGCGTCCCGGTTCGCGATGACCGCGGCGACGTCGTGGCGTGGGCCGGCATCAACCTCAAGATCGAGCGCCTGAAGCAGGTGGAAGAGGAGCTGCGCGAACTCGACCAGCGCAAGAACGAGTTCCTGGCGACACTCGCCCATGAGCTGCGCAACCCGCTCGCGCCGCTGCGTAACGGCCTCGAGGTCATGCGGCTCGCCGCTGCCAATCCCGCCACCGTGGAAAAGGCGCGCGGCATGATGGAACGCCAGCTCGCGCAGCTGGTGCGCCTGGTCGACGACCTGCTCGACGTGAGCCGCGTGAGCCGCGGCAAGATCGTGCTGCAGTTGGCCGACATCGACCTGGCCGCGGTGCTGCATGTCGCCATGGAGACCAGCCAGCCGTTGATGGACGACCGGGGCCACCAGCTGATCGCGGACATCCCTCCAGGGCCCATCAAGGTCAACGCCGACGCGACGCGCCTCTCCCAAGTCTTCGGGAACCTGCTCAACAACGCGGCGAAGTACACCGAATCGGGCGGGCGGGTCGAGCTCGCGGTGAGGGTCGTCGGCGCCGAAGTCGAGATTTCGATCCGCGACAACGGCATCGGCATTCCTCGCGAGATGCAGCCTCGGGTGTTCGACATTTTCACCCAGGCCGACCGCACCCAGGAAAAAGCCCAGGGTGGCCTCGGCATCGGGCTGTCGATCGCCAAGCGCCTGGTGGAGATGCACGGCGGTTCTCTTGGCGTGCAAAGTGCGGGGCCCGGCACCGGCAGTGAATTCACCGTTCGACTGCCGGAGAGTCGCGCCGCGGCTTGAGCGCGCCTTACCCGGGATTGCGCTTGAAGCGCAACACTTCGACGCGCGGGGCGCCTTCACGGGGGCGCATGGCGATCTCGACCGTGAGGGCATGCTCGCCTTCGCGCCGGAACACCACGCCTCCGAAGGCGAACTCGGTCGCCGACTTCCCCGTGAGCCTCAGGCGCAGCGCCTTGTCCTTCTCTTCCCAGCCAACCCAGTCGGGATTGAAGTGCTTGGCGACGAATCGCAGGCTGCCTTCGAATTCCTCGATCGCAAAGAGCTCGTAAAAACCACCGGGGGCGCCGCCAGCCTTGACCAGCCGGAAGGCGCCCAGCATCACGCCCGCGCGCGGTGGCATCCAGACATCCTCCACGGTGCCGCCCATGCCCTCGCCGTCCCAGTACCCCTGGAGCCATGCGACATCGGCGAGCGTTGCGGCCGGCGACTGCGGCTGCGCGCCCACCGGGAATGCGATGAACACCGCACAAGCGATAATGACGCTGACCATTCGCATTCGAGGACACCTCCCGATGAATTACCGCCGACTCGGCCGCTCCGGCCTCAAGGTGAGCGAGCTCTCCTTCGGCTCGTGGGTCACCTACGGCAACCAGCTCGACGCCAGCGCTGCGCGCGAGTGCATGGCGGCTGCCTGGGACCAGGGCGTCAACTTCTTCGACAACGCGGAAGTGTACGCCGCGGGCAAGAGTGAGGAGATCATGGGCGACGTGTTGAAGAAACTCGCCTGGCCGCGCCTGAAGCTGGTGGTGTCGACCAAGTTCTTCTGGGGCATCACCGACGGCCCCAACGAGAAGGCGACGCTCAATCGCAAGTACCTCATGAACGCGATCGACGCGTCCCTGAAGCGCCTGCAGCTCGAGTTTGTCGACTTGGTGTATTGCCACCGCCCCGATCCGAACACGCCCATCGAAGAGACGGTGTGGGCGATGCACGACATGATCGCGCGCGGCAAGGCACTCTACTGGGGCACCTCCGAATGGGGCGCCGAAGCCATCCGCGAAGCGTGGGAGGTCGCGGAGCGTCATCACCTCCACAAGCCGGTGATGGAGCAGCCCGAGTACAACCTCTTCCACCGCGAGCGCGTCGAGCGCGAGTACGCGCGCCTCTACGACGACATCGGCCTGGGGCTCACGACGTGGAGCCCGCTCGCCTCGGGGCTGCTCACCGGCAAGTATCGCGCAGGGGTTCCGCCCGACAGCCGCGGAGCGCTGCCGCGGATGCAATTCCTGGTAAAGGACCTCACCGATCCCGCGAAGAATCGCATCGTGGCCGACCTCGACCGCGTGGCGAAGGAGCTCGGCTGCACGCTCGCGCAGCTCGCGATCGCGTGGTGCGCGAAGAATCCGCACGTTTCCACCGTCATCACCGGCGCCTCTCGCGTCTCGCAGGTGCTGGAAAACCTGAAGGCGGTGGAGGTGATCCCGAAGCTCACGCCCGAGGTGATGAAGCGGATCGAGGCGGTCGGGGCCTGAGCTGCCGCGGGCGACCAGCGAGACCTGTCAGCGCGCTGCCTTGGCAAAGTCCCCCGCGTAGATCATCACCAGCTTCGCGGGGTCGAGGTACTTGCGGAAGGCGGCGTTGGCCTCTCCCAGGGTGACCGCCTCGATGGCGCGGTCGATGCCGGCGATGTAGTCCATGGTGCGGCCGAGCTCGAGCTGGCTCACCAGCGCGCCGGTGAGGTCGCGGTCCTGGGCGAGCGACAGGCGCCGCGCCTGGAGCAGGCCGCCCTTGGCGTCCTGCAGCTCCTTCTCGGTGAACCCGTCGCGGGTGATGCGCGCAAGCTCCTCGCGGAACGCGTCCTCGAGGCGCTTGGCATTCTGCGGCGCGTAGATGGCGAACGCGGTCCACTGCGCGTTCGGATCGTGGGAGCTCACGCCCATCTGGCTGCCGACCCCGTAGCTCACGCCATCCTTCTCGCGGATGCGGCGCCACAGGACGGAGCCGGTCCCGCCGCCGACGATGCGGTTGGCGACGAGCGCCGCGGCATAGTCTGGGGCGTCGTCGCGCATCGGAAAGCGCACCTGGGCCGCGAAGTAGGCGTTCGCCTTGTCCGGAGTCTCGAGGCGCATCTCC
>JANNKG010000491.1:0-2189 GCA_031396185.1 Burkholderiales bacterium
CGGGCAAGCCACGGGTGCTCGATTCGGGTTCGATGCAGGCTGCGGGCGAAAAGGACGCGAAATCCGCCTTCACCGATGACGGGAGCGAGCCGCGACTGCGCCGAACCCCAGCTGCGAACGGCCGCCGCCGCAATCTCATGAGAGTCGATGCGCTTCGGCGTCATGGGTTCGGGGGGGGCAAATTCAATCGAGACCTGTTCGCGAGACCGGCGACCGAGAATTGCGACTACCCCGGCAAGACTACTACGACCGTCGCCTTCCGTTTTTGTTCTCAAGCCGTGCAGGCCATTTTCGTGCATCGCCAAGGGCTTACGGGACCCTCCCGCGCATGAATTGAGTCCCGACCCCTTTTCGCGCTAAAATCTTGAGGTTTTGAGGGTCGCGAATGCGGTCGAGAGCAGTCGTCGGTAACTGGAAGCTGAACGGAAGCCTCGCCGCAAACGAGGCGCTCCTGAAAGCGCTCCTCCAGGGGATTCCCCGGCAAAACCCCGTGGCATGCGCGGTCTGCGTGCCCAGCCCCTATCTGGCCCAGGCCAGGGCGCTGCTCGAGGGTTCCGGGATCGCGTGGGGTGCCCAGGATGTCAGCCGCTTCGACAAGGGCGCCTTCACCGGGGACGTATCGGCAGCGATGGTGGCGGATCTGGGCGCCCGTTACGCGATCGTCGGGCATTCCGAGCGGCGCGCGATTTTCGGCGAGCCCGATGCGGTGGTCTCGGAGAAGTACGCCGCGGCGCGCCGCGCGAAGTTGACGCCGATCTTCTGCGTGGGCGAGACGCTCGAGGAACGCGAGGCGGGCAGGACGCAGGCGGTGCTCGCACGGCAACTCGATGCGCTGCTCGTGGCCTGCGAAGTGGCGGGGCTGGACGGCGGGATCGTCGCCTACGAGCCGGTGTGGGCCATCGGCACCGGCAAGACGGCCACCTCGGCGCAGGCCCAGGAGGCGCATGCGTTCCTCCGGGGGCGCGTAGCGGAGAAGGACAAGGCAGTGGCGGCGAAGCTTCCGATTCTCTACGGGGGAAGCGTCAAGGCCGCGAATGCCGCGGAATTGTTCGCGATGCCGGACGTCGACGGGGGACTCGTCGGTGGCGCGTCGCTGGTGGCGGAAGAATTTCTGGCGATCTGGCGTGCAGCCGGCGCCGCGGGTCGATAAAAGGTTACGCATATGCAAACGCTGGTCCTGGTACTCCACATCATCGCCGCCATCGGCATCGTCGTCCTCGTGCTGCTTCAGCACGGCAAGGGCGCCGACATGGGCGCGGCCTTCGGCAGCGGCTCGGCGGGAAGCCTGTTCGGTTCCGCGGGCGCCTCCAACTTCCTCTCGAAGACCACCGCGGTCCTCGCCGCGGCGTTCTTTGTGACGAGCCTCGGGCTCACCTATCTGGGGGCGCCGAGCAAGTCCGGCGGCGTGACCGAGAGCCTTGCAGTTCCGGCGGGCACTGCCGGCAAGGCGGACGTAAAACCGGCGGCGCCAGCTTCCTCGGCACCGGCGCCGGCGGGAACCTCCTCGGGCAAGTCCACGGAGATTCCGAAGTAGCGCTACGCAGTCTCAGCAGGAAACCTGCCGTCGTGGTGGAATTGGTAGACACGCTGTCTTGAGGGGGCAGTGCCGAAAGGCGTAAGAGTTCGAGTCTCTTCGACGGCACCATTTTTTGATCTGAGCTGGAATCCCAGCATTGCTCGAGAGTTACTTTCCTATCCTGCTGTTCCTCGCCATCGGCACCGCGGTCGGCGTGGGAGCCATTGTGGTGAGCGGCGGGCTCGCGCGGCTGTCGGGCGCCCACAACCCGGACAGCGAAAAGCTCTCGCCCTACGAGTGCGGCTTCGAGGCTTTCGAGGACGCGCGCATGAAGTTCGACGTGCGCTACTACCTGGTCGCGATCCTCTTCATCCTCTTCGACCTCGAGATCGCGTTCCTCTTTCCGTGGGCCATCGTGCTGCAGGACATCGGCTGGTTCGGCCTGGTCGCGATGCTGATTTTCCTGTCGATCCTCGTGGTGGGCTTCATCTACGAGTGGAAGAAGGGGGCGCTCGAATGGGAATGATGGGGAAATCATGGGCGTGATGAAGGAGGGCGTGACCCAGCAGGGCTTCGTCGTGACCCAGGTCGACAACGTGCTCAACTGGGCGCGCACCGGCTCGCTCTGGCCGATGACCTTTGGCCTCGCGTGCTGCGCGGTCGAGATGATGCA
>JANNKG010000578.1:0-2966 GCA_031396185.1 Burkholderiales bacterium
CAATCGCCTGGCCAGCAATTCGCTGCTCGAATGCCTGGTCATCGGCCGCGCCTGCGCCCACCACATCGCCGACCTCGCGCCGGGCGTCAATCCGGCGCTGCCGGCCTGGGACGAAAGCCGCGTCACCAACGCCGACGAGGAAGTCGTCATCGCCCACAACTGGGACGAGCTGCGCCGCTTCATGTGGAACTACGTCGGCATCGTGCGCACCACCAAGCGCCTCGAACGCGCGGGGCACCGCATCCAGCTGCTGCAGGAGGAGATCGAGGAGTTCTACGGGAAATTCCGCGTCTCCAACGACCTGATCGAGCTGCGCAACCTGGTTCTCACCGCCGAGCTCATCGTGCGCTGCGCCATGGCGCGCCGGGAAAGCCGCGGGCTGCATTTCAGCCGCGACTATCCCGATACCCTGCCCGAGGCCCGCGACACGGTGCTCGACCCGGATCCGGCTCCGGCCCCGGCGACGCGGGTAGCTGCCGCGAGCGCCTAGCGTGGCGACGCGGGTCCTCACCACCGCCGTCCTGCGCCCGCTCGAGGCGCGTTTTGCAAAAGCGAACCCGCCGCTCATGGAGCGCGCCGGACGCGCCGTCGCCGAGGCCGCGAGACGCCTCGCCACCGACACCGGCGCCCGCATCCTGGTCATCGCCGGGCCGGGCAACAACGGCGGCGACGCATGGGTTGCGGCGGCGCATCTGCTGGAGAGCTTCCACAAGGTCGTGGTTCTCGACGCCACCGGCGCCGCGCCCAAGGCGGCGCAAGCGCGCGACGCGCAAGCCGCGTTCGCGGCACGCACGGGCGTGGTCACTCGCGAGTGGCCCGCGGGCCCCGCCCCCGCGGTGATCGTCGACGGATTGCTGGGAATCGGCCTCGCGCGCGACGTCGAGGCGCCGTTCGCAGCGTTGATCCGGCAGATGAACGAGGCGGGTGTGCCGATCCTCGCGATCGACGTGCCGAGCGGGCTCGACAGCGAAACCGGCCGCGTGCGTGGCGCGGCGGTGCGCGCAGCGCGCACGCTCACCTTCATTGCCCACAAGGCGGGATTGCACACGGCCGAGGGTCCCGATCACTGCGGGGTGGTGGAGCTGGACGATCTGGGTCTCGGCGACGCGGTTTGCGAGGCGCCTCACGGCCGCCTGATCGGGCCGCGCGACGTTGCCTCCTGGCTCGCGCCACGCCCCCGCAACGCCCACAAGGGGCATTTCGGCACGCTCGGAATCGTCGGCGGCCAACGGGGCATGGTCGGCGCTGCGCTCCTTGCAGCCCGCGCGGCGCTGCTCGCGGGCGCAGGCAAGGTGCGAGTGGGCTTGCTCTCCCCCGAGGCCCCGCCCGTGGATGGCCTTTATCCCGAGATCATGATTGCCTCGGTCGATGACGCACTCGCCGGGGACGTGCTGGTCGTGGGCCCGGGCGCGGGACAGTCGCCGTCCCACGTTCCACTCCCTGGGGACCCGTCCCACGCTCCACTCCCTGGGGACCCGTCGGCGACCTCGGGAACAGCGTTCGAGCGCAGCGTACTGCCGGCCGCGATCGCCTCCGCGCGTCCCCTGGTGCTCGACGCCGATGCGCTCAATGCCATCGCGTTCAGCGAGACCCTGCGTTCGGCAGTGGCAAATCGCGCTGCGCCCACGATCGTGACGCCCCACCCGGCCGAGGCCGCGCGGCTTCTTGGATGCGACACCGCGGCGGTGCAGTCCGACCGGCTCGCTGCAGCGCTCGAGATCGCGAAGCGTCTCAACGCGCACGTCGTGCTGAAAGGCGCGGGCAGCATCTGCGCCGATCCCGACGGCAGCTGGTCGATCAACATCACCGGCAACCCGGGCCTTGCGAGCGGCGGCACCGGCGATGTGCTCGCGGGATTGATCGGCGCCCTCCTCTGCCAGGGGCTCGAAGCGCCCCGCGCGCTGCGCTACGCGGTGTGCCTCCACGGCGCCGCCGCCGACACGCTGGTGGCCCGCGGCAAGGGCCCCGTCGGCCTCACCGCCTCCGAGGTCGCCCTCGAATGCCGCCGGCTCCTCAATCTCTGGACTGCACCACACTAAAGCTGGGAACACAGAGGTACACAGAGGAAAAGCAAACAAAAGAGAGGAGCACAGAGGTTTTCGGCTCAAAACACCACAGCAATTCCCGTCCTGAACGAATGACACTGGAAATAGAAGCCTCTGTGTACCTCTGCCTTTGCCTTTCCTCTGTGTACCTCTGTGTTCCCGGCTTTAGTGCGCAAGCGATAAGATCCGGGACATGAGCGAACGCGAGAAGATGGAGTACGACGTGGTCGTCGTGGGCGCGGGCCCCGCGGGGCTCGCCACGGCGATACGCCTGCGACAGCTCTGTGCCAAGAACGGCAAGGAGTTCTCGGTCTGCGTGGTTGAGAAGGGCTCGGAGGTCGGCGCACATATCCTGTCGGGCGCGGTGATCGACCCGCGCGGCCTCGAAGAGCTCTTCCCCGACTGGAAATCCCGGGGCGCGCCACTGAACCAGCCGGTCACCGAGGACCGCTTCCTGTTCCTGACGCCGGAGCGCTCGTGGAAAGTCCCCGCCTGGATGCTGCCGGAATGCTTCACCAACCACGGTAACTACATCGCGAGCCTCGGCAACGTCTGCCGCTGGCTCGGGGCAGAAGCCGAGGCCGCAGGCGTCGAGATCTATCCCGGCTTCGCCGCGGCGGAAGTGCTCTTCTCCGAGGACGGCCGCGTGCGCGGCGTCGCCACCGGAGACATGGGCCTCGGCAAGGACGCAAGCAGGACGGCGCGCTACCAGCCCGGCATCGAGCTGCATGCGAAGTACACGGTGTTCGCCGAAGGCTGCCGCGGCCACCTGGGCAAGATGCTGGAGGCGCGCTACGACCTGCGCAAAGGCCGGGCGCCCCAGGTCTACGGCATCGGGTTGAAGGAGCTCTGGGAAGTCCAGCCCGGCAAACACGTGCCCGGGCTGGTGGTGCACACGGCGGGCTGGCCCCTCGATGCCGC
>JANNKG010000585.1:0-3181 GCA_031396185.1 Burkholderiales bacterium
GCCGAGATCGGGACGGTGATCGGCGTGGGCATGGGCCACCATGGCCCCGGCGCGGCGGGCGGCGAGCAGCAAGGCCTCGGCATTGGCGACCACGTGGTTGTAGCGCTTGCGCGTCTCGGGATCCTTGTTGACGTGGCCTTCGAGGAAATCGAACAGCAGCAGGCAGGTGCTCGCGGGGGCCAGGGGCTCGGCCGCGTCGCTCAACGCGCTGCCTTGAGGACGATCTCCGACCACAGCTTCTTCCACTTGGCATCCTCATCCAGGATCACCGCGGGATCGACGAACTTGAGCGGCAGTTTCTGCTGCGGGCTCTCGACCTTCAGGTTCGAAGGCACGTAGCCACCCCGCTCGAGGATCGCCTGCCCCTCGGGCGAAAGCACGAAGTCGGCGAAGAGCGCCGCCGCGTGGGGATGGGCAGGCCTGCGCACGATCGCGACGCCGTTCGCCCGCCCGATCGCGGGGGGAATGGCAAACCACTCCACCGGCGCGCCGCGCGCCTTCATCTTCTCGGCGCCGTGGCTGTAGGTGGTGATGGCGAAGGGAACCTCGCCCGAAGCGACCAGGCCCGCGAGAAGCGTGTGTCCCTTGCGCACCGAAAAGCCGTTGGTACTGGCGATCTCGCGAAACGTCCTGAGCCCCGCCTCCTCGCCGAGCTCCTTGATCACCATCGCAAACCAGTCCTCGTCCTCGGCCTCGATGCCAAGGCGCCCTTTCCAGCGCGGGTGCGCGAGATCCGCATAGGACTTCGGCAACTCCTCCTTCTTCACCAGCTGCGTGTTGTACGAGTGCACGAACATGTTGATGCGCGTGCCGACCCAGTGGCCGTGGGGGCGCACCGCCTGGGGCATCAGGTCCTTCAGGTGCGGGCTCTTCAGCGGCTGCAGGAGCTGCTCGCGGTAGAGCGCTTCGAGCTCGGGGCCGTTGGTCTCGATCACGTCGGCGTCGTGGCGATTGGCGCGCGCCTCGGTCTCCGCGCGCTGCAGCACCTTTTCGCTGCCCGCACGCCAGCCCTTCACCTTGACGCCGTATTTCTTCTCGAACGCCGCGGAGAGCGCGGTGAGGTCGTCGGAGATGAGCGAGGTATACACCGCCACCTCGCCCTCCTTCCTCGCGCCCGCGATCAGGAATTGCTCGCGATCGGCGCGATCGTATTGAACGATGCGCGCCGCCGCATCGGGGGGCTGCGCGGCGGACGCCGCCGGCAGCAGGAATGCAAGCCAAAGTATCGAACGGATCATGTCTTCCTCCTCCGCTCCGATAGTACACTTCGGGAATTCAACGCCCGATCGGGGAGGGGCGCCGTGCGCAAAGTCCTTTTCATTTTCAGCGTGCTGAGCGATTCCGACGTCGAGTGGCTGGCGACGACCGGCGAACGCATGCACCTCGATCCGGGCGCAGTGCTGATTCCGGTCGGCGCCCGCGTCGAGAACCTGTACTTCGTGCTCGACGGTCGCCTGGCCGTCAAGACCAAGTCCGGCGACCCGATCGCATTCCTCGAGTCCGGCGAGATCATCGGCGAGATGTCGCTCGTGGATCCGGCGCCCACCACGGTGTCGGTGGAGGTCGCCACCGAGAGCACCGTGCTGCGGCTCTCCGATGCGGTGGTGCGCGAGAAGCTGGAGAGCGACCTCGGGTTCGCATCGCGCTTCTATCGCGCGCTTTGCGTCTTCATGGCCGACCGCATGCGCCAGACCACGCAGCGCTTCGGCTACGGCAAGGCCGCCGATGACGCCAACCTCAAAGACGAATTGAACGACGACCTGCTCGACAACCTCCACCTCGCCGGAGCGCGCTTCGATCGAATGCTCAAGCGGCTGGCGGGGTAGCCCGTGTCCCAGGGAGACCCCTCGATCTTCCGCAAGGCGGCGCTCGACCGCCTCGCATCCCCCGACCGCCTCGACGAGCGGCTCGGGCTGCCCCGGTATCCGCGCGCGCTGATCGCGGCGCTCGCCGGGCTGCTCGCCCTGGTGGCAATGTTCGCCGCATGGCTGCTGTCGGCGCGCTGAGCCCGGAGGAACTCTCCGCGCCGCAGCGCGAGCCGCTGCCCGAGACGGCGGTGAAGCGCACGCCCACCATCCTGCAGCTGGAGTCGGTGGAGTGTGGTGCGGCGGCGCTGTCGATGATCCTCGCCTATTTCGGACGCCACGTGCCGCTCGAGCAGATGCGCGTGGACTGCGGCGTGAGCCGTGACGGCAGCAAGGCGAGCGGCCTGCTGCGCGCCGCCCGCTCCCACGGGCTGGTGGCGCGCGGTTTTCGCAAGGAGCCGCGCGATCTCGCGGCGATGCCGATGCCGGCGATCGTATTCGTGAACTTCAACCACTTCGTGGTGCTCGAGGGCATGCGCGCGGGCCGCGCATTCCTGAACGATCCGGCGCGCGGCCGGCGCAGCGTCGACGCGGCGGAGTTCGACCAGGCTTTCACCGGCGTGATCCTCACGTTCGAGCGCGGCCCCGAGTTCAGGCCCGGCGGCCATCCGCCCTCGGTGCTGCGCTCCCTCACCCAATACATCGACGGCTTCCGGGGGGCGATCGCGGCGGCCTTCCTGCTGGGCCTGCTGCTGGTGCTGCCGGGACTGGTCATGCCGTGGCTGCTGGGGCGCTTCGTCGATGAGGTGCTGGTGGCGCGCCTGCCCGGGGTGGCGGCGCCGCTCCTCGGAGGGCTGCTGGTGGCGGCGGTGGTGCGCTCGGTGCTGCTTGCGATCCAGGCGAAGCTGCTGATGGACACCTTCGGGCGGGCCGCGCGCAGCTCCGCCAGGCGCTTCTTCGGGCGCGCCCTCGCGCTGCCGATGACTTTCTACTCGCAGCGCTCGCCGGGCGAGATCGCCGCTCGCGTGGACCTGAACGAGCGCGTCGCCGAGACCATCTCCGCCGACCTCGCGACACTCGCCCTCGAGCTGGTGACGGCGAGCTTCTTCATGATCCTGATGGTGCGTCTCGAGCCGCGCCTCGCGCTGCTGGTGGCGGGGTGCGTCGCGCTCGAGCTCTTCGCCTGGCGTGCGCTCGCGCGGCGCACTGGCGAAGTCTCGCAGGAGCTTTCGGTCCAGGCCGGCAAGCTCGCGGGCATGGCCACGGGCGGGCTCGCGAACATCGACAGCATCAAGGCGGGCGGGCAGGAGACGGCGCTCTTCCGCAAATGGCTGGGCCTGCAGATCCAGTTCCTCAACGCGTCGATCCGCGCCCAG
>JANNKG010000588.1:0-5682 GCA_031396185.1 Burkholderiales bacterium
ACCGCTACCGCTTCCCCGGCTTCGAGATCAAGGCGCGGCTCTTCCGCTCCTATCCGCACGGCGAAGTGGCCTCGCACGCCATCGGCTACATCGGGCGCATCAACGACGCCGACGTGAAGCGCATCGAGGCGGCGGGCCTCGCCACCAACTACAAGGGCACCGACCACATCGGCAAGCTCGGCATCGAGGGCGCCTACGAGAAGGAGCTGCACGGCACGACCGGCACCGAGCAGGTGGAGATCGACGCCGGCGGCCGCGCCATCCGCGCGCTCGCGCGCCACGAGCCGATCTCGGGCAACAACCTGGTGGTGACGCTCGACCTGGAGCTACAGAAGATCGCCGAAGAGGCGTTCCAGAACTTCCGCGGAGCCCTGGTGGCGATCGATCCGAAGACCGGTGAGGTATTGGCACTCGTCTCCAGGCCCGGCTACGACCCCAACCTCTTCGTCGACGGCATCGACCCGCAGAACTGGGATGCGCTCAACAATTCGCCCGACAAGCCGCTCAACAACCGGGCGCTGCGCGGCCAGTACCCGCCGGGATCGACCATCAAGCCGTTCATGGCCCTGGCCGCGCTCGAGTACAAGAAGCGCTCGCCGGAATTCGCCATCTCGGATCCCGGCTACTTCACGCTCCCCGGAATGGCGCACCGCTACCGCGACCACAAGAAGGACGGCCACGGCGCGGTGAACCTGCACAAGGCCATCGTGGTCTCGTGCGACACCTATTTCTACGGGCTTGCGACCGAGCTCGGCATCGACTCGATCCACCGGTTCCTCGCGCAGTACGGCCTCGGCAAGCCTTCAGGCATCGACATCGAGGGCGAGCTGTCGGGCCTGAACCCTTCGCAGGAGTGGAAGCAGAAGCGCTTCGGCCAGAAGTGGTATGTGGGCGACACGGTGAGCATCGGCATCGGCCAGGGGTACATGCTCACCACTCCGCTGCAGCTCGCCGCCGCCACCGCGACGCTCGCCAACAACGGCGTGCCGGTGCACCCGCGACTGCTGAAAGCGGTGCAGAACTCGCGGACCCTCGAGACGATCGAGATCGTCTCCAAGGAAGCCGGCGAGGCGGTGACGGCAAAGCCCGAGCACCTCGCGCTGGTTCGCGCGGCAATGGTCGACGTGACGCGGCCCGGCGGCACCGCCGCGCGGGCCAGCGCCAATGCGGGCTACACCATCGCGGCGAAGACCGGCACCGCGCAGGTGATCGGGATGAAGCAGGGGGAAAGCTACAACGAGAAGCGCATCCGTGAAGAGCACCGCGATCACGCGCTCTTCATCGCTTTCGCCCCCGCCGAGGATCCCCGGCTGGCATTGGCGATCCTGGTGGAAAACGGGGGCCACGGCGGCACCACCGCCGCGCCGATCGCCCGCGAAGTGTTCGATTACCACCTCCTTCGCAAGAAACCCGCCAGCCGGCCGAAACTCGGCGGCGAGGAGGAAGCCAGTGATTAGCCGCGCCTTCGACATCCTGTCGCGGCGCATCGACGGCCCCCTGATGGCGGCACTCGCCCTCACCCTCGCCCCTCGGCGTGACCGTGGTGTATTCCGCTTCCGGCGGCAGCTCGATGGAGCGCGTGATGGGCCAGGGGCGAAACCTCGCGGTCGCCTTCGTGGCGCTGTGGATCTGCGCGCACGTCCCGCCGCAGCTGCTGATGCGCCTGTCGGTCCCGCTCTACGTGGCGGGCCTGGCACTCCTCATCGGCGTGGCCCTGTTCGGCGATATCCGCAACGGCGCCCGCCGTTGGCTCAACCTCGGCTTTACGACCCTGCAGCCGTCGGAGGTGATGAAGATCGGCGTGCCGCTGATGCTCGCCTGGTACTTCCATCGCCGCGAGGAGGGACTGCGGCTGGTCGACTTCGCGATCGCCGCGGTGATCCTCGCGCTCCCCGTGGGCCTCATCGTGCGCCAGCCCGACCTGGGCACCGCGATGCTCATCTTCGCGTCTGGGTTCTTCGTGATCTTCCTCGCCGGCCTGTCGTGGAAGGTAATCGGCTCGATGGCCGTCGCCGGCGCCGCAAGCCTGCCCTTCCTCTGGTCGATGTTGCACGACTACCAGAGGAGGCGGGTGCTCACCCTCCTCGATCCGATGCAGGACCCGCTCGGGGCGGGATACCACATCATCCAGTCGACCATTGCGATCGGCTCGGGCGGAATCCTCGGCAAGGGCTGGCTCAACGGGACCCAGGCGCAGCTCGATTTCGTTCCCGAGCGCTCCACCGACTTCATCCTCGCGGTATTCGGCGAGGAATTCGGCCTGGTCGGCAACGTGGTCCTGGTGGTCCTCTACCTGCTCATCATCGGGCGCGGGCTGATGATCGCGTCCAATGCGTCCACCGTGTTCTCGCGACTCGTGGCCGGGGCCATCACCCTCACCTTCTTCACCTATGCCTTCGTGAACATGGGAATGGTGACTGGCATCCTGCCGGTCGTCGGCGTGCCGCTGCCGATGATGAGCTACGGCGGCACGGCGCTGCTGTCAATACTCGCCGGGTTCGGGATCCTGATGTCGATCTCCACCCACAAGCAACTGGTGTCGAGTTGAAGAAAGTCGCTTGGATTCCCGCCTACGCGGGAATGACCGTGCTGTTGGCCGCGTGCGGAACCGAGCCGAAAAAAGCCGAGACGCCGCCACCCGCTTCCGGCAAGTACTACTCCGACGACGGGCCGCCGCTCACCATCCCCGACAACCTCGCGCAGATTCCCGATGCGGTGCCGCGCGCCGAGCCGTTCCATCGCTTCGCCAACCGTCCCTACACGGTGTTCGGCCAGACCTACGCGCCGGTGGCCAGCCTGGAGCCGACGAAGGAACGCGGGATGGCGTCGTGGTACGGGCGCAAGTTCCATGGCAAGAAGACGGCGTCGGGCGAGATCTACGACATGTTTGCGATGACCGCGGCCCATAAGACCTACCCGATCCCCAGCTATGCGCGCGTCACCAACGTGAAGACCGGACAATCGGTCGTCGTGCGCGTCAACGACCGGGGCCCGTTTCTGTCCAATCGCATCATCGACCTGTCGTATGCGGCCGCGGTGCGCATCGGCATCGCGGCCCCCGGCAGCGGCCTGGTGGAGGTCGAGCGAATCCTTCCCGGCGCAGGAGTAAGCGACGGGCTCGCAGCCACGGCGCTGCCTCCCACGACGATGGCGCGGGTCGAAACAGCCGTCCTTTCGCGCGAGGCAGCGGGCCTATGGCTGCAACTGGGCGCCTTCTCGAGCACCGAGAGCGCCGAGGGCTTTCGCGACCATGTGGGACGCAGCCTGGATTGGCTGCACGAACCCATCGCCATCTCGAGCCGCGACGGCATGCATCGGGTGCGCATCGGTCCCTACCGCAACGTCGAGGAAGCGACCGCGATCGGCGACAAGGTGCGCCGCTCCCTCGGCATCGCGCCGGTCCTCATCCCGCGCTGACGCCGATGAAACGCTTCCTTGCCGCGGTGCTGGCGTGCCTCGGGTTTTCGGCCATGGGCCAGGCGGTCAATCCACCGCCGATCGCCGCGAAAGGCTTCCTCCTCGTCGACCTCCTGAGTGGGCAGACGCTCGCGAGCGCCTCGGAAAACGATCGGTTCGAACCCGCCTCGCTCACCAAGCTCATGACCGCTTGGCTGACCTTCGAGGCGATCCGCGCGGGGCAGCTGGAGCTGGAGAAAGCGGTGCGCGTCTCGGAAGGTGCGGCCAAGGCCCCGGGGGCCCGCATGTACCTCTCGGCCGGACAGAGCGCACCGGTAGGCGACCTGCTGCGCGGCATGATCGTGCAGTCGGGCAATGACGCGGCGATCGCGCTGGCCGAAGCGGTTGCCGGATCGGAAGCCGCCTTCGTCGCGCGCATGAATGTCCAGGCCGCCCGGATGGGCCTGGCTAATACAGCTTTCGCCAATCCCACCGGGCAACCGGCGCCCGGTCACCATTCCTCGGCGCGCGATCTCGCGGTGCTTGCGAGCGCCCTGATCCGCGAATTCCCCGAGCACAACGCGCTCTTCTCGCAGAAGGAATTCGCCTTCAACGGCATCAAGCAGGCCAACCGCAACCGCCTGCTCTGGACCGACGCCACGGTCGACGGCATGCAGACCGGGTTCACCGAGAGCGCGGGCTACTGCCTGGTAGCGAGCGCCCGCCGCGGCGAGCGCCGCCTGGTGTCGGTGCTGCTCGGCGCGCAATCGGACAGCGCGCGCGGCGCCGAGACGCAGAAACTCCTCAACTTCGGCTTCCAGGCCTACGAGACGCGCCGCCTCTACAAGCGCGGCGACGCCGTGGCCACGCCCGAGATCTTCAAAGGCACCCATTCGACTGCGCGGCTCGGGTTCGATCGCGACATCTGGCTCACCCTGCCGCGCGAGCGGTTTACGGGCCTGAAGGCGGTTCTCGAGACGCGCCAGCCGTTCCTGGCGCCGCTTGCCGCCGGTCAGAAAGCGGGGATAATGAAACTCACCCGCGACAACGCTCCGGTCGCAGAATTTCCGGTCGTCGCCCTCGAGGAAGTCCCGGTCGCGGGCTTCCTGTCCCGCGGCTGGGATACCCTCAAACTCATGTTCCGATCCTCGCCATGACCTCTCCGATCGCGCATTTCAACGGCCAGCTGCTGCCCCTGGACCAGATCTCGATCTCCCCCCTCGACCGCGGCTTCATCTTCGGCGACGGCGTCTATGAGGTGATCCCCGTGTACGACGGCGTGATGCTGCGCGGGCGGGAACACTTCGAGCGGTTGCAGCGCTCGATGGACGGGATCCGGCTTGCCAACCCCCACAGCGTGGACGAGTGGCTCGCCATCACCCAGGACCTGCTGAAGCACCATCCGGGCAACCAGTCGGTCTACATCCACGTTACCCGTGGGGTACCCCCGAAGCGCGACCACGTGATGCCGCAGGGATTGAAGCCCACGGTCTTCATGGCGTGTTATCCGCTCGCCTCGCCCTCGCGCGAACAGGTGGAAAACGGCGTCGCGTGCGTGACCTCGCGCGACTTCCGCTGGGAGAAGTGCCACATCAAGTCCACCTCGCTCCTCGGCAACGTGATGGCGCGCCAGATCTCCGCCGACGTCGGCGCCACGGAGACCATCCTGCTGCGCGACGGGATGCTCACCGAGGCCTCGGCCTCGAACGTGTTCGTCGTGAAGGACGGCGTGGTCGCCGCGGCCCCGCAGAACAATTTGATCCTGCTCGGGATCACCTACGATCTCCTGGTACGCCTCGCGGCCGAAGGCCACATCAAGCTCGAGATCCGGCCGATCCCCGAAGCGCAGCTGCGCCGCGCCGACGAGGTGTGGCTCACGTCCTCGACCAAGGAAGTGCTTGCAGTGACGACGATCGACGGCCAGCCGGTGGGGTCGGGCAAGCCGGGAGCGGTCTTCAAGCGCATGCACGCGCTCTTCCAGGAGCACAAGGCGCAGCTGCGCCGCCGGGGAGCCGTGGCGGCTTGATTTCCGCCGGCCGAAGTCCCATGTGCACGGCATGATTGCGGCCATGAGCCAGGCGTCCCCGACCGAATCGCTGCTCACCTTCCCGTGCGTGTTCCCGATGAAGGTGATGGGGCGCCGCGAGGATGGCTTCGCGCAGACCGTGATGGACATCGTGCAACGCCATGCGCCCGACTTCCATCCCGAAACCATCGAGCCGGCTCCGGCACCAGCGACCGAGGCACTCACCCCCGCTTCGCCGGTCGCTGTGCCCAACTTGATTC
>JANNKG010000591.1:0-6972 GCA_031396185.1 Burkholderiales bacterium
GGCGTGCTGGGCGACATCGGCCACTCGCTGCGCGGCATCGCGCTGAAGGCCAAGCCGCGCAAGGAGGTGGGTTTCCGCGATGTCCGCAAGAAGATCGCCGCGGATCGCGCTGAATATTCCAAGGACACGGGCTTCCCGGTCAAGCCGCAGAAGATCGTCTGGGACGTGCGCGAGTGCCTCGGCCCCGATGACATCGCGATCTCGGACGTGGGCGCACACAAGATGTGGATGTCCCGCATGTACCGCGCCGAGCGCCCGAACACCTGCATCATCTCCAACGGCTTCGCGGCCATGGGCATCGCGGTCCCCGGCGCGATCGCCGCCAAGCTCGCCTATCCCGACAGGAAAGTGATCGCGGTGACGGGCGACGCGGGCTTCATGATGAATTCGCAGGAAATCGAGACGGCGATGCGGATGAAAACGCCGTTCGTGATCCTCATCTGGAATGATTCCGAATACGGCCTGATCACGTGGCATCAGCTACGCCACTTCGGTCGCCCGAGCCACATCGAGTTCAAGAACCCGGATTTCCTCAAGTATGCGGAGAGCTTCGGCGCCAAGGGTTATCGCATCAAGAAGGCCGAGGATCTCGCGCCCACGATCAAGCGCGCCTTCGCGGACAACACGGTGGTGATCATCGACTGTCCGGTGGATTACCGCGAGAACATGAAGCTCACCGCAAGGCTGAAGGCGCTCGCCGCCCCCTCCAACGCGCCCATGCCGGAGAAGATTCTGTGAAAGTCCGTGCCGCGGTCCTGAATGCCATGGGCGCCACCATGCCCTACGCGAAGTCGAAACCGCTCACAATCGAGGAGGTCGAGCTGCGCCCCCCCGGTCCCGGCGAGGTGCTGGTGCGCATGGGGGCTGCGGGCCTCTGCCATTCGGATCTCTCCGTCATCAACGGCGATCGACCGCGTCCCACGCCGATGGCCCTGGGGCACGAGGCGGCGGGTGTGGTCGAGGCCCTGGGCCCGGGCACCAGCGACTTGAAGAAGGGCGACCATGTCGTGCTGGTGTTCATCCCCAGCTGCGGCCACTGCAACCCCTGCGCCGAGGGGCGGCCCGCCCTTTGCGAACCGGGTGCGGCGTCGAATACCGCGGGTACCTTGCTTTCGGGCGAGCGCCGCATCTTCAAGGATGGCAAGCCCATCCACCATCACATGGGTTGCTCCGCCTTCGCCGAGGCCGCGGTGGTCTCGCGCCATTCGCTGGTGAAGGTCGACCCCGAGCTCGCGCTCGATGAGGCCGCGCTCTTCGGCTGCGCCGTGCTCACGGGCGTTGGCGCCGTGGTGAATACCGCACAGGTGCGCGCGGGCAACTCGGTTGCCGTCGTGGGACTCGGTGGCGTGGGCCTGGCGTCGGTGCTGGGCGCCGTCGCCGCCGGTGCACGCGCGACCGTCGCAATCGACCTTTCCGACGAGAAGCTCGCGTTGGCGAAAGAGCTGGGCGCGACCCACACGTTCAACGCAGCCGATCCCGACCTGATCGCCAAGGTGAAGGAGGCGACCAAGGGCGGCGTGGATTTTGCCATCGAAATGGCCGGCTCCACGCGGGCCTTCGAGACCGCCTATCGCATCACGCGCCGCGGGGGCACCACCGTGACGGCGGGCCTGCCCCCGCCGAACGCTACGTGGGCGATGCCGTCGACCAACCTCGTGGCCGAGGAGCGCACCATCAAGGGCAGCTACATCGGAACCTGCGTGCCCTCGCGCGACCTGCCGCGCTACATCGAGCTCTACCAGGGCGGCAAGCTACCGGTGAACAAGCTGATGAGCGGGCGAATGAAACTCGAGCAAATCAACGAGGGGTTCGACTTGCTGCATGAGGGGAAGGCGGTGCGGCAGGTGGTGACGTTTTAGGCGAAGAAGACCCTCTCCCGACCGACCCTCACCCCGACCCTCTCCCACGCCCTGATCGCTTTGCGGGCGCCCGAGGGAGAGGGAGAAAAGGGGGAGAGGGAGCGAACGTGGGACAGGGTTTCGCGGACAAGGAGGCGTCGGTCAATGAAAGGTTTCGAGCAGGGCAACGAGTGGCTCAAATTCTGGAGCGAGGGCCAGAAAAGCCTCTTCCAGACGTGGGCAGAGGGAATGCCGCCGCCGTTCGCATTCCGGGGCGAACCCCCGGCGGGCGACGCGATGAAGCAGGCCGCACAGATGTCGAACCTGATGACCAGCTCGATGGAGCAGTGGGCCGAGCTCGCCAAGGACACCTGGAACAAGGCCGGGCGCTTCGACGCGGAGTCCCTGAAAAAGCTCTTCGATCCCGACGAGTGGAAGCGCGCCGGCTCGCACTTCGACATGGGCCTGGAGAAGCTCACCGAGGGCCCGACCTACGCGACCCTCTGGGACCTCGACCGCAAGATGCTCAACGTCCAGAAACTCTGGATGGAACGCGCGCGCGACGTCGAGCAGTACTGGGGAGTGGTGCAGGGCGCCTGGAATCGGGCGCTCGAGCGTTTCATGAAGGTCGCCAACGATCCCAAGGGCGAGCCCATCACGACGGGCCGCCAGATGCTCGATCTCTGGCTCGCGACGGCCAACAAGTCGCTGGTCGAGATGCACCGGTCGGACGCCTTCCTTGAAGCGCAGCGCAACATGACCCGCTCATCGACCGAATATCGCCTTGCGGAGCGCGAGATCGCCGAGGCGTTCTGCGAGATGCACCATATCCCGACGCGCACCGAGATGGACGAGATGCAGCGCATCGTGACGGAACTGCGGCGCGAGCTTCGGGCGATGAAAAGAAAGCCGGAGCCAGCGTCCCCGCCCGCGGCCCGGCCCCGGGCCACCGCCAAGCGCAAGAAGAAGTAGGAGAACGCCATGCGCGTGAAAGTCGATCCCCAGGAAGCCCTGAGAGAGTTCACGGAGTTCAGCCGGCGCATGCAGGCGGGGCGCGAACTGCTCGACAAGACCCGCGACCGCGATGTCCAGATCGCCACGACGCCGAAGCGAGAGGTCTGGCGCCAGGACAAGACCGTTCTCTACCACTACACGCCCAGCGCGAAGCAGACCGTAAAGACGCCGGTGCTGGTGGTCTATGGCCTTGTGGGCCGCTACACCATGGCCGACCTGCAGGAAGACCGCTCGCTGGTGCGCAACCTCCTCGGGCAAGGCGTCGAGATCTACGTGGTCGATTGGGGCACGCCCACGCGCAGCGACCGTTGGCTCACCCTCGAGGACTACATCGACGGCTACCTGGACGAGTGCGTCGACTTCATCCGCGCGAAGCACAAGGTGGACAAAATCTCGCTGCTCGGCATCTGCGAGGGTGGGGTTTTTACCACTTGTTATGCGGCGCGCCAGCCCGGGAAGATCAAGAGCCTCACGCTCACCATCACGCCGATCGACTTCCACGCGAGCACCAAGGATTCACCGTTGCACCACGGGTTGATCGGGATGTGGGCGCGGAGCATGACGCATGTCGACGTGGACCGCCTGATCGAGGCCAATGGCAACCTGCCCGGCGAGCTGATGAGCTTCGTCTTTTCGATGATGACGCCGGTGAACGCGCTCACGAAGTACAACGTGGGCCTGTTCGATGTGATGGATGACGAGAAGAAGCTGCTCAATTTCCTGCGCATGGAGAAGTGGCTGGCGGACCGCCCCGACCACCCGGGGGAAGCGGCCAAGCAGTGGCTGAAGGACCTCTACCAAAGCAACCAGCTGGTGAAGGGCGAGTTCAAGCTGAATGGCAGGAAGGTCGACCTGAAGAAGATCACCATGCCGGTCCTCAATATCTTCGCCGAGGAGGATCACATCGTTCCGCCCCAGAGCTCGCGGGCGTTGAAGGCTCTCATCGGAACCAGGAGCTACACCGAATTGCCGCTGCCCGGCGGGCACGTCGGCGTGTTCGTGAGCGGCAAGTCGCAGGGCATCCTCGGCAAGAACATTTACGGCTGGCTGAAAGTGAACTCCTGAGTGGCTGCAGAGCTGACGCCACGATTCGACGAGGTGTCGGCATACGGGCCCCACGGGCTCGTGAGGGTCGCGTACACCGAGTGGGGATTGAAGGACGCGGAGCAGGTGGTGGTGTGCGTCCACGGCCTCACCCGCAACAGCCGCGATTTCGATTTCCTCGCCCGGCGGCTGGTGGCCAAGGGCATGCGGGTCATCGCGCCTGACCTCCCGGGCCGTGGTCGCAGCGCCTGGGTCACGCCCGCGACCGACTACGCAACGCCGCTCTATCTCGCCGCCATGGTTGCAGTGATCGGGCGCGCCGGCGCCGCCGAGGTCGACTGGATCGGCACCTCCCTGGGCGGGCACGTCGGCATGGAGCTGGCCGCGCTTGAAGGCGCGCCGATCCGCCGGCTGGTCCTCAATGATTTCGGTGCGAGAATCTCGGGCGCCGCGCTGCAGCGCATCGGCTCGTACTTGCGCATCAAGCGCCACTTTGACGACATTCCCGCGATTGAAGCTCACTTGCGCTTGATCCACGAGCCTTTTGGCAAGCTCACCGACGCGCAGTGGCGCCACATCGCCGAGCACAGCGCGGTGAAGACTGATGAAGGCAATTACCGCCAGCACTACGATCCGGCGATCGGGCGCGCGTTCTCGTGGCCGCTGATGGTCGATATCGCGCTCTGGGGCGTGTGGGAACAGGTCTCGTGCCCCACGCTGATCCTTCGTGGCGAGGATTCCGACCTGTTGCACGCCTCGACGGTGCGCGACATGGCCAAGCGCGGCCGGGCCGCGAAGGCAGGGCTGGTGCGCTCGGTCGAGGTCCGCGGCAGTGGCCACGCGCCCGCGCTCATGAACGATGCCCAGATCTCGATCATCGAGGAGTTTCTGTTGACCACGAAAACCACCGCCAGGATCCATCGAATCGGAGGAACCAAATGAAACGACTTGCCGCAGCCGCCATTGCCCTCGCATCGGGACTTGCCTTTGCCCAAGCCTATCCCACGAAGCCCGTCACGGTCATCGTCCCATGGCCGGCCGGCGGTCCTTCGGACATCGCCGCGCGCCCGGTGGCGAAGGGGCTCTCCGACGCCTTCGGAAAGACCTTTGTGATTGACAATCGCGGCGGTGCCAGCGGCAACATCGGCACCGCCATCGTGACCAAGGCCCCGGCCGACGGCTACACGCTCCTGATCACCTCGAGCGCACCGATCGTGATCAACCCGAACCTCTTCAAATCGATGCCCTACGACGCGCAGAAGGACCTGGCGCCAATCACCAACGTGCTGCGCGTGCCGCTGGTGCTCGCCGTGCATCCGTCGCTGGGGGTCAAGAACCTGAAGGAACTCACCGCATGGATCCAGGCGAACAAGGCGAAGGCCCAATACGCCTCTGCGGGCAACGGGACGCCGCAGCACATGACCGGGGAGCTCTTCAAGACCGCGGCGAACATGAAGGACCTCACGCACGTTCCCTACAAGGGTTCCGCCCCGGCCATCACCGATGCCCTGGGCGGGCACGTGCCGATGCTTTTCGATAGCACCATCGCGATCCTGTCGCAGCTCAAGGACAAGAAGCTCATCCCCATCGCGGTCACCGGCGCTAAACGCTCGCCGAGCCTGCCGGACGTTCCCACCTTCGCCGAAGCCGGCTTGAAGGGAGTCGAGTCCTATGCCTGGTACGGTTTCTTCGCGCCAGCCAAGACACCGAAGGAAGTCATCGACAGGCTCAACGCCGAAGCGCAGAAGGTGATGAAGGGTCCGGAGTTCACCAAGGTGATCGCGGATACCGGCTCTGAGTATGTCGGCGACACCCCGGCGAACTTCGCCAAATTCATCCAGGGCGAGCAGGTCAAGTGGGCGAAGGTGGCCAAGGACAGCGGCGCCACGCTGGATTGAAAAACAAGATCGTCTCCGCGGCCGACGCGCTCGCCATCGTTCGCGATGGCGACACCGTCGCGTTTTCCGGATTCGTCGGCACGGGAACGCCCGACGAGCTGATCGAGGCGCTCGAGAAACGCTTCCTCGAAACCGGGCACCCCCGGGATCTCACGCTGGTGTTCGCCGCCGCCCCTGGCGATGGCAAGGACCGCGGCGTCATCCTCCTGGCCCATCGCGGCCTCGTCAAGCGCGTGATCGGGGGTCACTGGTCGCTCGTCCCGAAACTCGGCGCCCTTGCCGTGGCGAACGAGATCGAGGCCTACAACCTGCCGCTGGGCGTGATCAGCCACCTGTTCCGCGATATCGGCGCGCACCGCGCCGGCGCACTCACGAAGGTGGGCCTGCGCACGTTTGTCGACCCGCGCCAGGGTGGGGGAAGAATCAACGAGCGCACCAAGGAAGCGTTGGTGCGCGTGATGCAGATCGACGGCGAGGAATGGCTCTTCTACAAGGCGTTCCCGATCACGGTCGCGTTCATCCGCGGCACCACCGCGGATCCGTCCGGCAACATCACCATGGAGCGCGAGGCGCTGATCCTCGACAACCTCGCCATCGCGACTGCCGCCGAGAACTCCGGTGGGTTTGTGATCGCGCAAGTGGAGCGTGTTTGCGCCCCGGGAGCGCTGAACCCGCGGCATGTGGTGGTGCCCGGCGTGATGGTGGATTGTGTGGTGATCGCCCAGCCGCAAAACCACCATCAGACCTACGGGTCTGTTTATAACCCGGCCTTTTCGGGGGAGTTCAAGGTGGCGCTCGACATGCTGGCGCCGATGCCGCTCGACGAACGCAAGATCATCGCGCGTCGAGCCGCCTTCGAGTTACCCATGGGGGGCGTCGTCAACCTCGGCATCGGCATGCCCGAAGGCGTGGCGGCGGTGGCCAATGAGGAGCGGGTGCTGAGCCACGTGACGCTCACGGCGGAGCCGGGGGTGATCGGAGGGGTGCCGCAATCGGGCCTGGACTTCGGCGCCGCGGTCAACACCGAGGCCGTACTCCACCAGAACCAGCAGTTCGATTTCTACGATGGCGGCGGCCTGGACATGGCCTGCCTCGGCATGGCCGAGGTGGATGCCGACGGCCACGTGAACGTGAGCCGCTTCGGGCCCAGGCTCGCCGGCGCCGGGGGCTTCATCAAC
>JANNKG010000035.1:0-2757 GCA_031396185.1 Burkholderiales bacterium
GCGAACTGCCGGACCTGCGCGAGATCCACCGGCGGCTGCGCTGGAACGATCATCATCTGGTGGTTCTTCTCGCCCAGCTTCTCGAGGAAAGTCGGCAGCCTCAGGAAGTTGAGCTCGGAGTCGGTATAGAAGCCGGCGCCCTGCACCGCGACCGCCTCGCCGTTGATGGTGAGGCGCTTGCCGCGGTAGGCGATCTTGTCGCCGGGCAGCCCCACCACGCGCTTGATGTAGTCGACGCTAGCATCGGCGGGGTAGCGGAACACCACGACGTCGCCGCGCCGGATCGGCCCGACCTCGATCACCTTGCGGTTCAGCACCGGCAGGCGGATGCCGTAGGTGTACTTGTTGACCAGGATGAAGTCGCCCACCAGCAGCGTGGGCTTCATCGAGCCCGAGGGAATCTTGAAGGGCTCCACCCAGAAGGAGCGGATCAGGAATACCACCACGATCACCGGGAAGAATGCCCGCGCCATGTCGACGACTACCGGCTCGGGAGTGTCGGAAGTGCGCCGCCTGCGTGCCCACCGGGCATCCACGAGCCAGATGAGGCCGGTAATGACGGCGGCCAACAGCAGCACGGCAGCGAAGTCGGTGAACTTCAGCATCAGGCCCATGGCGGCGATGAAAAGCACCGGCCACGCGACCTCGAGGAGCCCCTTGCGAGCGTCCGAGCGTTCCTTGCCATCCCTGGCGGCGAACCAGTCCCAGGCGATGACCGCCGCGCTCACGCCCGCGGCCACCATCGCGATCAACTCCCAGTCGAGACCACCCTGCATCGGTTCCTCCCTACTTGCTTTCTACCTGAAGGATGGCCAGGAAGGCCTCCTGCGGAATCTCCACGCTTCCCACCTGTTTCATTCGCTTCTTGCCCGCCTTCTGTTTCTCCAGCAGCTTCCTCTTGCGCGAGATGTCGCCGCCATAGCACTTTGCCAGCACGTTCTTGCGCAGCGCCTTGATGTTCTCGCGCGCCACCACGTCGGAGCCGATGGCGGCCTGCACCGAGACATCGAACATCTGGCGCGGGATGAGCGCGCGCATGCGGCTCGCGAGCTCGCGCCCCCGGTACTTGGCGGTCTCCCGGTGGACGATGAGGGAGAGCGCATCGACCTTGTCGCCATTGATGAGGATGTCGAGACGCACCAGCTCGCCCACCCGGAATTCCTTGAACTCGTAGTCGAGCGACGCGTAGCCGCGCGAGTTGCTCTTCAGCTTGTCGAAAAAATCCATCACGATCTCGTTCAGCGGCATGTCGTACGTGAGGATCACCTGGCGCCCGACGTATTGCATGTTCACCTGCGTGCCGCGCTTCTGCTCGCACAGGGTGATCACCGGCCCGACGTACTCCTGCGGCATGATGATGGTGGCGCGGATGATCGGCTCGCGGATCTCCTCGATCCGCGACGGGTCGGGCAGCTTCGACGGGTTGTCGATCTCGATCACCTCGCCGTCGCGCGTCGCCACCTGGTAGACGACCGTGGGCGCCGTGGTGATGAGCTCCATGTCGTACTCGCGCTCGAGGCGTTCCTGCACGATGTCCATGTGCAGCAGGCCCAGGAAGCCGCAGCGGAATCCGAAGCCGAGGGCGAGCGACGTCTCCGGCTCGTAGCGCAGGCTCGAGTCGTTCAGCTGCAGCTTCTGCAGCGCGTCGCGCAGCGCCTCGTAGCGGTTCGACTCCACCGGGTAGAGGCCGGCGAATACCTGCGGCTGGATTTCCTTGAAGCCCGGCAGGGCCTCGGCCGCGGGATTGTCGGCGAGGGTCACGGTGTCGCCGACCTTCGCGTCCTTCAGGTCCTTGATCCCGGCGATGACGAAGCCCACGCCGCCCGCAGACAGGCCGGGACGCGAGACCGATTTGGGCGTGAACACCCCGACCTGCTCGACCAGGTGAAGCGCCCCGGTCGCCATCAGCTTGATGCGGTCCTTCGGGCTGACCGTGCCGTCGACCACGCGCATCAGCATCACCACGCCCACGTAGTTGTCGAACCACGAGTCGATGATGAGGGCCTTGAGCGGCTTCGCCGGATCGCCGACGGGCGGCGGGATGCGCGCGATGACCGCTTCCAGCACGTCGTCGATCCCCTCGCCGGTCTTGGCGCTGCAGCGCACCGCGTCGTCGGCGGGAATGCCGATCACGTCCTCGATCTCCTGGATCACACGCTCGGGAGCGGCGCTCGGCAGGTCGATCTTGTTCAGCACCGGCACGACGTGAACGCCCAGCTCGGTGGCGGTATAGCAGTTGGCGACGGTCTGCGCCTCGACGCCCTGCGAGGCGTCCACCACCAGCAGCGCCCCCTCGCACGCCGAGAGCGAGCGCGAGACCTCGTAGGAGAAGTCCACGTGGCCGGGCGTGTCGATGAGGTTCAGCTCGTACACGCGCCCGTCACGCGCGGTGTAGCGCAGGGCCGCGGTCTGCGCCTTGATGGTGATGCCGCGCTCGCGCTCGAGGTCCATCTTGTCCAGGAACTGCGCCTGCATCTCGCGCTGTGCGAGCGCACCGGTGAACTCGAGCAGCCGATCGGCCAACGTGCTCTTGCCGTGGTCGATGTGCGCGATGATCGAGAAATTGCGAATCAGTCGAGCGTCCATAAATGTCAAATCCGTACCGCGACCCTTTGAAACAAGATGGCCCCAAAATCAGAGGCGTGAGTCGCACCGCGTCGAAATCTACGGCACGTCAAGCGGCTCGCGGTAACGCCAATTCTGCACTCGTCCGCAAGCACCAGGCAGGTCAATCCTGTGGGGGGCGGGATGCTAACG
>JANNKG010000036.1:0-2313 GCA_031396185.1 Burkholderiales bacterium
CCCAGTAGCGGCGCGGGCTGCGCGTCGTAAGGCTGGCCTGCCAAGCACGAGCGTTGATGGCCGTAAATGACATCCCCGGCGGCAGCATCAGCCCCTTCTGCGAGCCGCCGATCACCAGGTCCACGCCCCACTCGTCCATGCGGAAGTCGAACGAGGCGAGCGACGAGATCGTGTCCACCAGGTAGAGCGCCGGATGCTTCGCGCGGTTGATCGCCGCGCGCACCTCCGCCACCGGGTGGCGCGTGCCCGTCGCGGTCTCATTCTGCGCGATCAGCACCGCCTTGATCTCGTGCCCCTTGTCCGCCGCCAGCCGCTCATACACCGCGTCCGGATCCACGCAGCGCCGCTCGGCCGCCGTCACCGCCTCCACCTCGACGCCGTACTGCCGCGCCGTGACCGACCAGTTCTCGGAAAAGTACCCCGCCTGGCACACCAGCACCTTGTCGCCCGGCGAAAAGAGATTCGCGATGCTCGCGTCCCACGCCCCGTGCCCCGACGCCGCATAGGCGATGACGAAGCCCTTCTGGGTCTTCAGTACCCCCTTCAGCCTCTCCAGCGACCGGTCGCGCAGCGCGACGAACTCCGGCGAGGTGAAATCCACCGCCGGCTTCGCCATCGCATGCAACACCCGCAGCGGGATGTTGGTGGGGCCTGGGTGCATGAAGAACTGCCAGCCGCGTGCGATGCTCATTGCCATCTCCCGGGAACAAGCGTTGATGATACCGGTAGTCATGGCGCCATGATCCATGGACAATTACCCCATGAAACGACTCCTGGCTTTTCTCTGTACTTTCCTTCTCGCTGGCAACTGCCTGGCGCAGGACTACCCGAACAAGCCCGTGCGCTTCATCGTTCCCTACGCGCCGGGCGGCAGCTCCGACATACTCGCGCGCACGCTGGGGCAGAAGCTTGCCGAGGCGTTGGGACAGCCCTTTATCGTCGACAACCGCCCCGGCGCGGGCAGCATGGTGGGCACGGAAGTCGTGGCCAAATCCCCGGCCGACGGCTACACCATCATCCTCTCGGACATGCCGCACTCGATCAATCCGAGCATCAATCCCAAGGTGCCCTACGACCCGGTGAAGGATTTCTCGCCGGTGAGCGTGATCGGCGTGTCGCCGATGTTCCTGTTCGTGCATCCTGCCTTCGAGGCGAAGAGCGTGAAGGAACTCATCGCGCTCGCCAGGGCACAGCCGAACAAGCTCGCCATCGCCTCCGGCGGCAACGGCGCGACCACCCACCTCGTCGCCGAACTGCTGCAGGCGAGCGCCGGCATCAAGCTCACGCACGTGCCCTACAAGGGCGCGGGGCCGGCCATCGCCGACGTCGCCGCGGGCCAGGTGCCGATCACCTTCACCTCGATGGCGACCGCCGCGTCCCTGGTCAAGGCCGGGCGCCTGCGCGTCCTCGGCGTGACGAGCAGCAAGCGCCTCGCCGCATTTCCCGACGTGCCGACCTTCGAGGAAAGCGGCCTCACCGGCCTCACCTTCGAGCACTGGTGGGGCATCATGGCGCCCGCGCGTACGCCGCCGGCGGTCGTCGCGAAGCTGCACGGTGAAATCGCCAAGGCGCTCGCCTCGCCCGACGTGCGCGATCGCTTCGCCACGCTGGCCGTCGAGCCGCGCACCAATACGCCGGAGCAGTTCCGCGCCCTGATCGAATCCGACCTCGTCCGCTGGGCGAAGGTCGTGCGCGATGCCGGCATCAAGCTCGAGTAAGGCCTCCCTCCCCGAGATCCTGCGCGCCCTGGAGGAAGACGCGGGTTTGCTCGCGGATTTCAACGCCATTTGCGACTTCGGCGGCCGGCGCGCCGGCACCGAGAGCGAGCGTCGCGCGCTTTCCTGGCTGCGCGGGAAACACTCTTCCATGGAAGCAACCGCCGGAGGCGGTCCTGCACAGTTCCGCAGCGAGCCCGTGACCTACGCCGGCTGGACGCCGGGGCCCTGCTCGCTCACGCTCGTAGACGGAAAAACTGCGGGCACGCCGCTCGTCGTCAACCCGCTCCTCGGCGCGCAATCCACGCCGCCCGGGGGCCTCCTCGCCGAAGTCGTCGACCTCGGCCGCGGCACCGAGGACGACTTCGCGCGCCACGCGCACAGGCTGCCGGGACGCATCGCGCTCGTGCGCCACGAGTACATGTTCAGCTCGCAGACCATCCACCGCCGCCGCAAGCTCGGCTGGGCCACGGAGCGCGGCGCGGCCGGCTTCCTCATCGCCAACCCCGAGCCCGGCGCCGGCCCCGTCTGCGGCTCGTCGGGGCGCGCCGGCGGCCCTGGCATCCCCGCCGCGGCACCGGATTTCGAATCTTCCCTG
>JANNKG010000078.1:0-2902 GCA_031396185.1 Burkholderiales bacterium
CTCACGGTCTTCGAGGTGAGCTCGCACATTCCCGTGATCGTGGGCTGCGTGCTGCTGGTGCGCGGCTTCGAGGGCGTTAAGCGGCTTGCCTTTCCGTTGGCGTTCCTGCTCTTCCTGGTGCCGCTGCCGGGCTTCGTGCTCGAAGCGCTGACTTCGCCCCTCAAGCAATTCGTGTCCGCGTCCGTGGCGAACCTGCTCCAGGCACTTGGCTACGCGGTCGAGCGCAGCGGCGTGGTGCTCGAAGTGGGCGGGCGCGAGTTGCTGGTGGCCGACGCGTGCTCGGGGCTCAATTCCCTCTACAGCCTCTTCGCGGTAGGCCTGCTCTACACCCACCTCGTGGGTCGCCGCAGCCTGGCGCGCACCGCACTCGTGGTCGCCGGCATCATTCCGATCGCGATCGCCGCCAACATCCTGCGGGTGCTGGCGCTCGTGCTCGTCACGGTCCACCTGGGGGAGGAAGCCGCGCAGGGGCTACTGCACGACTTCGCCGGGTTCCTGGTCTTCGCCAGCGCCTTCCTGATGCTGGTCGGCTACGACAAGCTGGTGCGGCGGCTGGTGAATTCCGGAGCGGAAAACCGGGGACGGACCCTCATTTCCGCCGGCGAAGCCGAATTCCCGGAAACGAGGGTCCGTCCCTGGGTTTCCGCTACCGCGCTGGTCGCGGGCATCGCGATGGCGCTTGCCGCGGCGGCGGCGCCGGCGCTTAAGCCGGTAGCGGTGCGCGGCGCGGCGGTAGATCTCGAGCAAGTAATCCCGGCGCGCTTCGCCGGCTGGCGTATCGATCCCGACGACATCCCGGTGGCGCCGTCGCCGGACGTCGAGGCGAACCTCGCGCGGCTCTACGGACAGATCGTGAGCCGCACCTATGTGAATGACAGCGGCGAGCGGATGATGCTCACGGTCGCTCACGGCGGTGACCAGAGCGACGCTCTCAAGGCCCATCGCCAGGAAGTCTGCTACCGCGCCCAGGGCTTCGAGATTCGCACCCTTGCCCACGGCGATTATTCCACCGCGGGCCGCACCATCCCGGTGACCCGCATGCTCGCGGTGCGCGGCGAGCGCTCGGAGCCGGTGACCTATTGGTTCACCATGGGCGACCGGGTGGTGCTCGGGCGCCTCGAGCGCCTCAAGGTCCAGCTCGAGAACGGCCTCGCGGGGCGAATTCCCGACGGCATGCTGGTGAGGGTGTCGAGCCTGTCCACCGATCCGCCGCGCGCGTTCGCCGCGCAGGAGTCGTTCATGAGCGCGATCGTCGCGGCGATTCCCGCGAGCGAGAGCGTGCGCTTCGTCGGCGCCGCGAGCTAGGGACGATGCGCATGTCCGCCTCCGCCCCCGCCTTCGGACTGTCCGCGCTGAGTCCCCGTGCGCGTCGCGCCGCCGCGATCGCCGGCCTCGCGGCTTTTGGCGCCCTCTGGGGCGTGGCAGTCGGCCTTGCGGGCGTGGCGGCGCTGATCATCTGCATAACGCTTATCGCCTGCGTGTTCTGCTTGCGCGATTTCCGCGCCGGCGTGGTGATGCTGATCGCGATCATGCCGGTGTCGCAGAGCTACGTGTTTCCCCACGCGATGTTCGGCATCACCGGCCTGAACCCGCTGAACCTCCTCTTCGTGGCAACCATGGTCTCGCTGGTGATGCGCGTCGCCGGTGACGGCACGCTCTCGCGCTTCGTGCCGCGCCCCCTGGCCTGGCTCTACATCGCCCCGCTGGTGATGGGCGCGGTCATCGGCGCGCCCCACGCGGGGGAGATTCCGTCGTTCTTCCGCGAGGCCGAGATGATCTATTTCAGCGAGGCCAAGGGCTACGTGCGCGACATGCTGCTGAAGCCGCTGACTTTCGTGGTGTACGCGCTGCTGGTGGCCGCCGCGGTCGCCCGGAGCGACAAGCCCGAGCGCTTCATCGCCCCGGTGCTGCTGTCGGTCGCGGTGATGGCGCTGGTGGTGTTGGTGTTCACCGCGATGGCGGGGGTATCCCTCTCGCAGCTCGCCGGCGAGTATGCGCGCCACTTCTTTTCGCCACTGGGAATGCACGCCAACGACTTGGGCCGCCTCTACGCGGTGGCCTACGCGCTGCTGCTTTTCGTGTGGGACCGCACCGACCGTATCGGCCTGAAGACCATGATGCTGTTCGCCATGGGCGTGGTGGTGCTGGCGCTGCTGCTCACCTTCTCGCGCGGCGCGTTCTTCGGCTTCATCCTGGTGAACGTGATCTATCTGCTCTCCCGGCGCCGCGTGAAGACGATGCTGCTCGCCGCCTTGCTGGTGCCGGTCGGCCTCTACTTCACGCCCGGCGCGGTCTGGTACCGAATTTCCATGGGCTGGGAGGGCGGGCTCGAGGCGATGAGCGCCGGCCGCGTTTCCGAAATCTGGACGCCGCTGCTCCCCGAGCTCATGAATAGCCCCATCTGGGGCAACGGCCTGGGGGCGATCATGTGGTCGCGGCCGATGATCAACGGCACGATCATGCAGGTCGCGCATCCGCACAACGCCTACCTCGAGACCTTCCTCAACCTCGGCGCAATCGGGCTGGTGCTGGTCCTCGTCTACTGGATCATCACCTGGAGGGGATTTCGCCGCTTGAGCCGCGATACGCGCCTGAAGCCCGAACTGCAGGGATTCTTCGAGGGTGCTGCCGCCGGCCTGCTCGCCTTTCTGGTTGCGGGGATGGCGGGCAGCAGCCTGCTGCCCGCCCCGGAGCAGGCCTTCATCTGGCTCGCGGTGGGAATGATGTATGGCGTGCAACGCAAGCTCGCGTTGCCGGCGCCAGCGAAGGCATAAGGGGAGCGACGGACATGTGCGGAATCACCGGTTACTGGACGCGCCGCGGGGATCCTGGCGCGTGGCTGAACGACCTGGGAGCGTCGGTGGCGAGCCTCAAGCAGCGCGGGCCCGACGACAACGGCGTC
>JANNKG010000131.1:0-2873 GCA_031396185.1 Burkholderiales bacterium
CGCATCCGCGAGCAGGTGGGCCGCGACGAAGTGATCCTGGGGCTTTCGGGTGGCGTGGACTCTTCGGTGGCCGCGGCTTTGATCCACAAGGCGATTGGCGACCAGCTCACCTGCATCTTCGTGGATACGGGCCTGCTGCGCCTGAACGAGGGTGACCAGGTGATGGAGACTTTCGCGCGTCACCTGGGGGTGAAGGTCGACCGCGTGAACGCGGCCGATGAGTTCTATCGCGAGCTGGCGGGCGTTGCCGATCCCGAGCAGAAGCGCAAGATCATTGGACGCCTCTTTGTCGAGGTATTCCAGCGCGAGGCGAAGCGGCTGCCGAAGGCGAAGTGGCTCGCCCAGGGCACGATCTACCCGGATGTAATCGAGAGCGCCGGCGCCAAGACCGGCAAGGCGGTCACGATCAAGTCGCACCACAACGTGGGCGGGCTGCCGGAGTCGCTGCATCTGAAGCTGCTCGAGCCGCTGCGCGAGCTCTTCAAGGACGAGGTGCGCCTGCTGGGCGTCGAGCTGGGTCTGCCGCGCGAGATGGTATACCGCCATCCGTTCCCCGGCCCGGGGCTCGGCGTGCGCATCCTCGGCGAGGTCAAGCGCGAGCATGCGGAGCTGCTGCGTCGCGCCGACGCGATCTTCATCGAGGAGTTGCGCCGCGCGACGAATGCCGACGGCGTGACCTGGTACGACCAGACGGCGCAGGCGTTCGCGGTGTTCCTGCCGGTGCGTTCGGTGGGCGTGATGGGTGACGGGCGCACCTACGATTTCGTGGTGGCGCTGCGCGCGGTCCAGACCACCGATTTCATGACGGCACAATGGGCAGAGCTGCCCTACGATCTCCTCGGGCGGGTCTCGAGCCGCATCATCAACGAGGTGCGCGGCATCAACCGCGTGACCTACGACATCTCCTCGAAGCCTCCCGCCACCATCGAGTGGGAATAGGAACAGGCGGCACGTAGCGCTAGTCGACGCTGATCTTCGCGTCGCGCACGACTTTCCCCCACTTCGCGACGTCGCGGGCCACCAGGTCGCGGAACTCCTCGGGGCTGGAGCCGCCAGCTTCAGCCCCGAGCTTGAACCAGAGCTCCTTCATCTCGGGATCCTCGAACGCCTTCGCAACCGCCGCCTGCAGCTTCTGGATGATGGGGCGCGGCGTGCCCGCGGGCACCCACAACCCGTACCACGAGCTGACGTCGAATCCGGCCAGTCCCGATTCGTTTGCGGTCGGGATATCCGGGAACGAGGGCGAGCGCTTCAGGGAAGTGACGGCGATGGGACGCACCGTCCCCGCTCGTATGTGCGAAGAGGCGCTGCCGAGCGCCTCGAAGATGTAGTCGATCTCCCCGGCGAGCAACGCGGTGGTCGCGGGACCCGTCCCCTTGTACGGCACGTGCGTGGCGCTGATGCCGCCCTGGATGTTGAAGAGCTCGCACGAGAGGTGGCGCGAGGTGCCGTTGCCCGCCGAGCCGCAATTGATTTTTCCCGGGTTCGCTTTTGCGTAGGCGAGCAGCTCGGGCAGCGTCTTTGCAGGGACGCGATTCGCGGCGACGAGGACGTCGGGAAAGATCGCCGCCGTCGTGACCGGCACGAGGTCGCGCTCCAGGTCGTAGGCGAGGTTCTTGTACGCTGAGGCGGCCACAGCACCGTGCACGGAGTAGAGCAGCACGGTGTAGCCGTCGGGGGCCGCCTTCGCCGCAACGGCGGCGCCGATCGTGCCGCCCGCGCCGCCGCGATTCTCGATGACGAATTGCTGGCCGAGCAACTGCGAAAGCTTCGCCGCGAGCGGCCGGGCGACGGTGTCCGTTCCTCCGCCGGGGGGGAAAGGCACGATCATCTTCACGGTCTTGGCCGGCCAGTCCTGCGCCAGGGCCGGAATCGCGGCGAGCAGCGCCGCGGTCAGCACACCACGAATACACATCGGCATCATCAACGTCGTTCCCAGGAAATTTGACCTCCGCAACCATACACGATGGCCAGGCGGCATCCGAACTTCCTCGAAGTCACGCCTACTTGAGCTCCAGAATCCAGCGCGCAAGCGTCAATGCTTCGGCCTCCGTAACCTGGGGTTGCGCCGGCATCGGAACCTGACCCCAGACGCCGACACCTCCTTCACGGATCTTCTTCGCCAACTCGACGTCAGCACCCTTGGCTTCGACGTACTTGGCTGCGATGTTCCGGAACGAGGGTCCCAGGGTCGTCCTGTCAATCCTGTGGCAGGCGAAGCAGTTCTTGGTCTTGTACAACTCGTCGTCGGCGAACGCGACGCCGCTGGGCAGCAATAGTCCCATGGCTGCAAAGACAAGGAGTGATTTCATCTATTGAGTTCCACGAAAGATCGTGGGGACCCGCAGGTCCCCACGCATCAAGACAACAACGGTCGCCGTCCTGAACTAGTTGGGCGTGAGGCGTGAGATTGCACCCTCGTCGGTCGCAACATACAGGTTGCCATCCGGCCCCTGCACCAGCGAACGGAAGCGTGCGGCGGGCATGGGCAGATTCACCGTGGTGCGAGTGGCGGACAAGCCGTCGGCCTTGATATCAAGCACGTCAAGCCGGTTGCCGACGGGAGTTCCGTGAATTCCGATGCCGGCAAACCCGATGATCATTCGGCCATTCCAGGCCTTCCACTGCGGACCCGTCAAGAAGGTGCCGGTAAACATCCCCTGGGAAAGTCCGTCATTCGTCCACGCCGGCTTCATCGCTTTGGGGTAGGTCTTGAGGTCAGTCATCGGCATGAACGCCCCCCTTTCCTTCGGAGCCACCGCACCCATCTGATTGGGGCTGTAGCCACAGTAGCTGTCCGGGCAGGCCCCACGACCTCCAACGTTGGGACGCGGATCCCAGCCGGCATTTCCCCCCGGCACCAGCGCCGTGAC
>JANNKG010000157.1:0-5919 GCA_031396185.1 Burkholderiales bacterium
CGGGATCAGCGTCTTCACGTCGGGATGGTCCACCTCGACGCCGATCGCCGCCACCAGCTCGCCCGAGGCGACGAGGTCGGCCATCTTGCGGCCCTTCTCCATCGGGACCACGTTGGCGGGGGGGCGGAACTCGGCCACGTGCTCGTCGCCGGCGAGGACCCAGGTGATCCGCGAGAGGTCCACGCCGTACTGGTTGGCGAGCACGCTGCGCGCCCAGAGCCCAGTGGTCACGGTGTATCCACGGTTCACCCCGACGCGCTTGCCCTCGAGGTCCTTCGGCGATCCGATGCCCGACTTGGTGTTGTAGACGATGGCGCCGTGGTGGCACGCGCGCATCAGGAAGATCGGCAGCCCCGTCATGCGCTTGCCATGGGCGCGCGCGGTAATGTAGGTGGTCATCGCCATCTCGCAGACATCGAACTCCAGCCCGCGCACCATTCGACGAAAGGCGTCGATCAGCGGATCTACCTCGACGAACTCGAGCTGGCAGAGGCGTGGCTTGACGGTGCCGTCCTTGAGCGCCTGGTTGTTGCCCTGGGTTCGCGTGACGGTTTTCAGCAGCATGAGCATTCCATTCCCGCAGAAAGGGCCAGGGAAGCCTTGAGCCACGATGGCGGAAGGTCCGCCGCGACCACTTCTTCCACCGCCTTGAACACCTTGTAGTGATGCCGCAGTCCACCGTCGGTCCAGAAGCCCACGAGGGTTTCCAGCAGGGGAAAGCCGGGGAGGGTGCTCGCTACCTCGCTCACCATCACCGTGTCCTCCTCGCCGAGCGCGAACTGGCCGCGTGTCCAGTCCTTCAGCTGCTCGACGGCGGCCAGGTGGATCGCGCCTTTGCGGGCGGTTGCGAACGCGCCGGCGTTGCCCGCGCCGGTCCAAAGGCTCATCTCGGCGCCCTCACAGCCACGGCATCAGCGATGCGTGAATCACGTCGGGCACGCCCTGGTTGCCCACCGAGCGGATCGCGAGGTCCACGTCCTTGAGCGCGAAGCGATGGGTGGTGATCTTCTCCAGGGGGTAGCGCTTCGAGGCGAGCTGCTCCAGCGCCAGCTCGCACGCCTTGTAGCTGTGGCCGCGGGCGCTCTTGAGCGTCATGAACTTGACCGTGATGCGGCCGATGGGGAAGTTGGGAAACTCGGCAAACTCGCCTTGCATCACCATCGTCGCGCCCTTGCGCTTGGCCGCCTCGACGCCGAGCAGGATCGGGAGGGTGCCCGCGCCCGCGGTGCAGTCGAGCACCACGTCCACGCCCTTGCCCCCGGTGATCTCCTTGATGCGCGCGAGCGGATCTTCCTGGTTCACGTCGATCACGTGGTCGGCGCCCAGCAATTTCGCGACTTCGAGGCGCGCGCGGTCCTTCGAGGTGCCGGTGACGATGACGAGCGAGGCGCCGGCCTGCTTGCAGATGACGGTCTGCGACAGGCCCTGCTGGCCGGGCCCCTGGATCAGCACCGTCGAGTCGTAGCCGACGCCGCCGTCGAACAGCGACCACTCCACGCCGTTGGCCATCGGCGTCACCAGGCCTGCGAGTTCGGGCGTCACGCCCTTGGGGACGTGGTGCACGACGGAATTCCACGGCAGGTAGACGTACTGCGCGAAGCCACCCCACAGGTGCGGCGCTTTTTCGGCCGAGGTGTAGCCGTAGCGGATCGCGTCGGGGTTGGAGCGCCAATCGGTGTTCTCGCAATGGCGGTACTGGCCGAGGTGGCACCACTCGCACTTGCCGCAGGACACGTAATGCTCCACGAACACCAGGTCGCCTTCCTTGAATCCCTTGCGTTGCGTGAACTCGCGCCCGGCGCGGGCGATGTAGCCGATGTTTTCGTGCCCCATGATGACCGGGGCGGCGGAAGGGGGCGTCTTGTAGAGCTTCACGTCGGTGCCGCAGATGCCCGCGACTTCCATTTTCAGCAAAGCCGCGTCGGGCGGCACGTCGGGCATCGGGAACTCGCGAATCTCGGTCCGGCTCGGTCCTGTGCGGACCGCTGCAATCACTTTTTCCATGGCTTTCTAGACCGAGGTCTGCGCCACGCCCTGCTTTGCCTTCAGGGCCTCGCCGGCGCCTTCGCTGAACGGCGTGCCGGATGGCAGGACCACGGCAACAGAGCGGACTTTCTGATGGGCGGGATCGCGGCCCGGGGGCAGCAGCCCCTTCGCGGCGAGTTCCTTCGCCGCTTTCATGAGGCGATGGCGCGCCATGATGATGCCGTTGTCGGTGGAGACCAGGTTCTCCTTCGTCCGGTCCTGGATCGGCCCCATGCTTTCCTGGAGTGACGCGTCCTGCATGCCGATTCCCTCGATGCCGCTGAACGTGTGGCCAGTCTTCTGCGCCGCGCGGTCGATGAGGTAGTCGTTGTCCCTGTTCTGCAGGGGACGGAAAGTGAGCGGGAACACCTTCACGTGGACGCCCTTGCCGTCCTCCATCGCATGGCGTTCGTCGGGGGAGAGGGCGCGCACCGGATGGTAGTCGAAGCTCCACGCCCAGCAATTGTGATCGTCGATGGGGATCCAGAAGTGGCCGTGCACCGGGTGATCGCCGCGCGGCGGAACCATGGTGAAGCAGGGCATGACCCACGGCGTGATGCGCCAGTAGTACTTGCCGTCCTCGGCGTTGCGTCGCGCGCCGATGTACAAGCCGCCCTCGCTCTCGACCACCTCGAACACCGGCTTCTTGTCCTTGAGGTTGTACTGGTTGCCTTTCGCGCCCTTGAAAAGCGGATCCGTATTGAGGCTGCCGCTATGCAGGAAGGACACGTGGCTCGAGTCGATTCCGCCTTCCATCGCCTGCAGGTAGTTGCACTCCTGCATGCGCTTCGAGGTGTAGCTCTGTTCCGCGGGAACTGTCGCGAATTCCCATTCGGGCAGCGGCGGCTGCTGGTCCGCCGGGCCCATGTAGGTCCAGAGCACGCCGCCGCGCTCGATGAGCGGATAGGACTTGAGCTTGATCTTGGTGCAGAAACCGCTTTCCTCGGGCTCGGAGGGAACCTCGACGCACTGGCCCGACACGTTGTACTTCCAGCCGTGGTACGGGCAGCGCAACCCGTTTTCCTCGTTGCGTCCGTAGAAGAGCGATACGCCGCGGTGCGCGCAGAATTCGTCGATAAGGCCGAGCTGGCCGCTGCTGTCTCGAAACGCAATCAGCCGCTCTGAAAGCAACTGCACGCGCACCGGCGGGCAATCGGGCTCGGGAAGCTCCCACGCAAGCAACGCGGGTATCCAATAGCGGCGGAAAAGTTCGCCGGTGGGAGTTCCCGGTGCGGTTTGCGTGAGCAGTTCGTTATGTTCGGCTTTCATTTGTCGTTCCTCAGGAGCGGCGGCAGATATTGCGTGTTCTGCTATAAGGAACGCCGTTCCTTTCTATGGTGCCCACTTTAGCAATGCGATAAAATCCGGTCAACGATGCTTCCCTTGTGCTCCACCCAGGAGGTGCCCGAAGGCGGCGCCATCAAAGTCGAACGAGACGGCCTCGTGTTCGCCGTTTTCAACCTGGGCGGACGCTTCTTCGTGACCGACGACGCATGCACCCATGGCCCCGGCTCGCTGTCCGAAGGCGAAATCGATGGGGAAGTGGTGGAGTGCAACTTCCATAATGGGGCATTTCACATTCCCACGGGGCGGGTCGAAGCCCCGCCGTGCATGGTGCCGCTACGCACCTATGCGGTGAGGGTCGAGGACGGGCAAGTCTGCATCGAGGCCCCGGAGGCCTGAGGCCTCAGCCGCGGGAGCTGCGCTCCGCGGCGAGTTGCGTGATGCGCGCCGTTAGTGCTCCGATTTCCTTCACCTTGTCGAAGAAGTCATCGGCGCCCAGCTCCAGGCATCCCGCGCGCATTTGGGGCGAAGTGTGGTTCGAGGTCACCACCAGGATTACCGAGGCGAGTTCGGGGCTCGCGCGGACCGCCCGGATCACATTTGCCCCGCTGCCGACCTTGAGTTGGAGGTCGAGCACCACCACGTCGGGCTGAAGCTGCCGAATCGATTCGATTGCGGCACTTTCCGTGGCTCCTATGCCGACAATTTCCACCTTCCCCGGCTCATTGATCAACTCGGTAAGCATCTCCACAACGGGCTGTGAATCGTCGGCGATGTATACGCGTAGGGGGCGGGAGGCTATTTTTGGCATTTGTCTTTTTATTTATGGCGATACGCGCCGGCATTGTCAATTTTACCTGTCTCCTCATCCTCTCGATGACGACGGGCAACTGTAAGCGCACTCCTACAGTTTCTTGGGCGTGCCCCGGCCTATACTCGATTGGGAATGCCCCACATAAGGACGACGTCGGACGCTCGGCACAGCCACGTTCGAAACAGGGAAAGCATGAACCACAAAACGATCTGGAAGGTCTCCGGGACGGCTCCCGGGGGAGAGGCGGCCGGCAATGCCTTGCGCGGCGCGGGTTTCGGCGTGGTGGAGATGGATTGGGACGAGGCGGCGGCGGCCCTGAAGAGCGGGGAGGCGTCATTGGTCGTGGCCGATGGCGATGCGATCTCGGCGCTCACCGGTGGCCGGAAGCCGGCTATCGGTGCGGTCCCCCAAGACGTCGCCCGGTCGCTGTCTCACGATCTGCGCACGCCGCTTTCGGCCATGGCCGGTTGGCTGCACCTGATGGAATCCGGGAAGCTCGACGAGGCGGGTCTTAAGCGCGCGATCGGCAAGCTGCGCGGCAACATCGACGACCAGGTTCGCACTATTGAACGTTACTTGGGGGCGACCCAGGAAGGGCAGCGCTGAAATGAAAGAATCAAACTCGTCAAAGACCCTGCTCGAGACCGGTTCTGCGGTCGCAAGCCGGAAGCGCACGCGGGATGACAAGGTGAGGGGTGCTCCCCGCGGGGGCGGCAACGGCAATGGCGCAGACCCGCAGGGCCTGTTCAACCAGGAGGAAGCCAGGCTGCTGCTGGCGGCGTTCAGCTCGCTCAAGCAGGGCGACAGCTCCGTGCGCTTGCCGATCGAGTGGACCGGCATGCGGGGCAAACTGGCCGAAACCTTCAACGAGGTCGTGGTGCTCAACGAGCGCATGGCCGAGGAGCTCGCGCGGCTGCGCCAGAAAGTCGGCAAGGAAGGCAAGCTGAAGCAGCGCGCGGAAATGAGCGACGTGCGCGGCTTCTGGCGCGACCAGATCGGCTGCGTGAACGCGCTGATCGACGACCTCGTCCACCCCACGTCGGAGACGGCGCGCGTGATCGGCGCGGTGGCGCAAGGCGACCTGTCGCAGACCATGGCACTCGAGGTCGACGACCGGCCGCTCGAAGGCGAGTTCCTGCGCACCGCACGGACGATCAACAAGATGGTGGACCAGCTCGGTTCCTTCGCGTCGGAGGTGACGCGGGTGGCGCGCGAAGTGGGTACCGAAGGCAAGCTCGGCGGCCAGGCGAAGGTGAAGGGTGTCGCGGGCACGTGGAAGGACTTGACCGACTCGGTGAACTCGATGGCCGGCAACCTGACCGGCCAGGTGCGCAATATCGCCGAGGTGACGACCGCGGTTGCCACTGGCGACCTCTCGAAGAAGATCACGGTGGACGTGAAGGGCGAGGTGCTCGAGCTGAAGAACACCATCAACACGATGGTGGACCAGCTGCGGTCGTTCGCCTCTGAAGTCACGCGGGTAGCGCGCGAGGTGGGTACCGAAGGCAAGCTCGGCGGCCAGGCGAAGGTGAAGGGTGTCGCAGGCACGTGGAAGGACTTGACCGACTCGGTGAACTCCATGGCCGGCAACTTGACCGGCCAGGTGCGCAACATCGCCGAGGTGACGACGGCGGTCGCGACCGGCGACTTGTCCAAGAAGATCACGGTGGACGTGAAGGGCGAGATCCTCGAGCTCAAGAACACCATCAACACGATGGTGGACCAGCTCTCGTCGTTCGCCGCGGAAGTCACGCGGGTGGCGCGCGAGGTGGGTACCGAAGGCAAGCTCGGCGGCC